>CANDKL010000188.1 GCA_947385255.1 uncultured Roseburia sp.
TAGTTTCGATTCCATGGTCTACTGCATTCCTTACCATATGCATCAGCGGATCCGAGATATGCTCAATGATATTCTTATCTACCTCCGTGTGTTCCCCGACCATTTCAAACTCAATATCCTTTCCGAGCTTGCGGGACACGTCAAACACAATACGGTTCATCTTCTGGAATGTATTCGTCAGCGGCACCATCCGCATGGACATAATGACATTCTGTAAATCCGTAGAAATCTTTGCCATCTGAGCGGCTGCTTTATTAAAGTTATTTAAATTCAGTCCCGGTACCTTCAAATCCGGATTCTGTAAAACAACGGATTCCGAAATAACCAGCTCCCCGATTAAATCCATCAGCTGATCCATCTTGCTTACGTTTACACTGATAAACGAAGCCTTTTCCGCCTTCGGCTTATCCTTGGCCAACTTCTTCTGCTTGCCGGGCTCCTTGGCCTGCACCACAAAATCTCCTGGTGTAATCTCAGCCTTTTCCTGTTTCTTTTCTGTACCACCTTCTTCTTTTCCAGAATTCTCTGCCCGTGCCTCAATTTCCTGCACACTGGAATCCAGATCGATCTGTCCGCCGAAATCAAAGCCCTGCAGGAACTCGTCTGCCTTGCACTCAAAGATTTCTACCTTGCTGATTTCATAGCCTTCCTTTACAATCTCCTTGAGCTCCTCCATGCTGCTCTGTGTCTGCAGCAGGATTTTAAAGCCATCCTGCAAAATAACCTCTGCGCAGTTCTCATCCGTAAGAATGTCTTCCGGAGAATACAAAATATCCTCCGCTATTTCTTTTAATGCATATACCGTCTTATAGGCATGGACATTCACCATTTCCGTATCCGGATAAAACGTAATGTAAATTTTGTAAAAACGGCTGTTCTCCGTAGCCGTCGGGGCAATATAAAAGTGCTTCGGCTCTTCGGATTTATTCCCGCTTACCATGGTTGTTGCCGTAGCCGCGGGCGCCGCCGGCGCTGCTGCCCCTCCCTTTTTCTCCTCCTGGCCGCCGCCTTTGATTTTGGTCAAAAATGCATCCAGATCCGCTACAATCTCCGTAGCATCGCCGTCCGCCGGATCCCCGTTGCTGATTTTATCCATTTCATTCGAGATAAAATCCTCTACTGCCAGTACGTGCTCTACCAGCTCCATGTGCGGCACATTGTCTGGATGGGATTCCCTTAGAAAATAAAAGACATCCTCCAGCTTATGCGATACAGCCGTGATGTTGTCAAACATCATGATTCCTGACGAACCTTTAATGGTGTGCATCGTCCTGAAGATTTCATTTATGCTGTCTTCATCAAAGCAGTCCTCATCCTTCTGATCCAAAACCATCTCCTGAAGCTGCTCCAATAACTGCTGGTTCTCAAACAAATAAATGTCCAGCATGCCTTCATTGTTAAATTCCTCAGCCATATCCTTCTCCTTTCCTGCATATTCATTCTATTATATGCGTTCCGAAAACGCCATAACCCGTTTTACGGGATATGTTTCAAACAAGATCCCGTTTAAATCAGGTTCAGTTTTTTCAGTGCCTGCTCAAATCGGACCTGATCAATGGGCTTACCGGAATAAATGGTACAGCCCAGCTCAAATGCCATCTTGACATTTTTTTCCTGATTCAGGGCAGTTGTCATAATGACCTTGACTGCCTTATCCTCCGGAATATTTCTTTCCTTTTCCAGATTGCGGATACCGACAAGGGACTGGTATCCGTCCATCACCGGCATCATAATATCCAGACATACCAAATCATAGGGCTCCTCATCCTCCAAAGCCATCATAAATGCGTCCACTGCTTCCATTCCATCGACAGTCACATCGCACTCACCGTACTTTGAGAGGAAATTCAGCATAAATTTCCTTGTAGCAAAATCATCCTCTGCCAGCAAAATTTTCATACGCTCTCCTCCTTTACATTCTATTTAATAATGCGTATGTCCGACCTGCAATATCAGACAGCTTTTCCTGATACTCCACAGCTCCCAGATCATAAGCTACCTTTGGCATCCCATACACTACGCAGGTGGACTCATCCTGCCCGATGGTCTTTGCTCCGGCCTTACGCATTGCCAAAAGGCCTTTGGCTCCGTCACCCCCCATTCCAGTAAGGATTATCCCGATTGCATCCGCGCCTGCCGTCTTTGCTACGGAATCAAAAAGCACATCCACAGACGGACAGTGCCCGTTTACCTTGGGCCCTCTTTTGCACTCTACCTGATAAACGCCGTTGACCTTTACCAGCCGCATATGTGTGTCTCCGCCCGGTGCGACCAGCATGTGTCCCGGCAGCACCCGGTCTCCTGTCTGCGCTTCCTTTACCGCTATACGGCACTGGTCATTCAGCCTTTTCGCATACATGGCGGTAAATCCCGGCGGCATGTGCTGTGTTGCAACAATACCGGGGATATCCGTGCCGAATTCCTTTACCACATGGAAAATTGCTTCCGTACCGCCCGTGGAGGCTCCGATTGCCACAATTTTATTCTTCCCCTTTACAGACGGATAGGTCTGCTGGTTCAGAATCGCCGAACGCTTCGTATTGCTGACCTGGGCGCTCGCTGCAATCTTTATTTTGACCAGAAGATCGTTTTTGATGAAATCCTCCAGCTGGACACGGCTGGAAACAGCGGGCTTCGCCACAAAATCCACTGCGCCGGCACTCATCGCGTCAAATACCTTGTCGCTTAAAGAACTGATCACTACAACCGGAAGCGGATACTGCGGCATCAGCTTCCGCAAAAACTCAATTCCGCTCATCCTCGGAAGCTCAACGTCCAGCGTCATAACATCCGGTTTGTGTTTTAATATGGCGTCTCTGGCCTCATAAGGATCTTTTGCCGTCGCCACAACCTGTATTTCGGGATCCCTGGACAGATTCTGAACCAGAAGCTCCCGGAAAAGGATCGAATCCTCTACTACTAAAACCTTAATCCGCCGCATATCAATCAAATCCCTTCCTTTTTTCTAAATATTGACGGTTGGATAATCTGAAACGGCGTGCTGTTCCTGTCAAGTGTCTCCGTCGTTCCTATAAACAGATATCCCCCGGGTTCTAAGCTGTCATACACTTTTTGAAGCAGCTCATTCTTCGTAGGCTCATCAAAATAAATCATCACATTGCGTAAAAATATGGTATGCATTTTCTTCCGGAACGGAAATCGGTTCATCAGGTTAAACTGACGGAACAGCACTTGTTTCTTCAGTTCATCCCGCACTAAATACTGCGTACCACCTGCAACCGGCTTGAAAAAATGCTTCTTCCATTTTTCCGGCAGATTTCTGAGCTGCTCTGCAGAATAAACTCCTGCTATCGCCTGCTGCAGTACTCTGGTGGATATATCCGTTGCCAGAATCCTGGTATCCCACTGTTCGCGCTCAACTCCGAAAAAATCTGCCAAAACCATTGCAATCATATACGGCTCTTCCCCCGTGGAGGCCGCGCCGCACCAGACGCGCAAATCCCTCCTGTTCCTCTCCTTATCCTTAAGCCAGGGAAGGACTGTTTTTCTGAAAAACTCAAAATGTTCAAATTCCCTCATGAAGTAGGTATGGTTCGTTGTCAGAAAATTTACAAGCATCTTGTCAAGCTGGCCTGTTTTATCGATTTTCAGAGCGTCCATATAAGCGTCCAGATTTGCCCAGCCGCTCTTTCTGAGATAATTTTCAAGACGTCCGTTAATAATGACCTTCTTCTGGCTTAAATCAATACCATAATTATCCTTCATATAAACCGCAACTCTTTTAAATTCCTTATCCGTGATCAAACTCCATTCCTCCCGTCCTCATAATGAAATTATATATTATCTGGATATCCTCTCTCCGCCTTCTGTAGATGTGCTCAGCATAACTGGCGTGATATTTTGGAGCATATTTCAAAAATATCAGGATTGACTGCCATGCCCGCTTCCTGCTCCATAGCCGCCAGCGCTTCCTGCCGGCTGCAGCCCGCAGCTTCGGTCAATTCCGTGTAACGGGCCATCGCGGAAACAATCTGTGCCGCAAGCGGGATCTCCCGGCCCTTAAGACCATCCGGATAGCCGCTCCCATCCCACTTCTCATGGTGATGGCGTATGACATCGACCGATACGCCAATAAAATCATTGTAATCACTGTTGACATACAAATCCTTTAAAAGCCTGGCGCCTGTTTTGGTATGCGCCTGCATCACCGCCGCTTCCTCCCCGGTAAGCGCACCCTCCTTCTGTAAAATTTCCTTCGGGACGCCGATGTTCCCAATATCGCAAAGCGGCGCCGCCAGCTCTACGGCTTCAATAAAATCATCGGAGACCTTATCTCCAAATACCGGGGAAAGCTGCATCCCCTGTGCTAAAATCCTGCAGTTATGTCCCAGCCGCCGGAAATATTCCTGCTCCCGGCCCGAATTCTGTGCTGCGATACGGGCCAGGGCAGACAGAATATTCTTCTTTTCCAGCTCTATCTGGCATAGCTGCTCGTCAATGGAGGCCTTCAGCCTGCGGTTCATCTCCATCAGCTCCCGCCGGGCCTCATTCAGGCGAAGATGAACGCCGACACGCGCCTGAATCACCTCCGGGACAAAGGGCTTTGTAATGTAGTCCTCTCCCCCGTAGGAAAGTCCCTCTGCAATCGCCCGCGGATTGTCAAAGGCCGAAATAAAGATAATGGGGATATCTCTGGTAGCTTCCTGCCCCTTTATCAGCCTGCAGAGCTCATACCCATCCATACCGGGCATGGAAATATCGGTCAGGATCAGCTGCGGCTGTGAACCCTGCAAAGCAGAAAGCGCCTCTCTGCCGCCCTGTGCCAAAACCGGGCGGCAGCCCATGCCCTTTATGATTTCCTCTAAAATAAGACGGTTTGATTCCACATCATCTACAATCAGGATCGTTCCCTTGCAGGTGTCCTGATTCCCACAGCTCATAGCCCCACCTCCTTAAATCTCCAGAATACGGTTCAGCTCCTCGTACTCCGCTGCAATCCTGTCGTAATTTTCCTTTTGGATCGCCATTTTCAGCCGCAGCACTACACGGCTCACCTCACGCGGCGCACCCGCTGTCATCTGCCGGATTGTCTCCATAAACATCTCCGCCTTTTCCCAGTTTTCCATTTCCACACTGAGAATCAGCTTGGAAAGGTTTTTCTTCAAGCTCCTTTTGTTCTCCTCCGTACCGTAACGGCGGATCTCCTCCAAAGGAATTTCCTTCATGCTTTCCGCAAAAAACGACGCCTCCGCATGATTTTGCTCTGGCAGCTCCTCCCCGTCCTCCGTAAGGCCTACCCAGATAGAAAAGGAAAACGTACTGCCCTTGTTCTTCTCGCTTTCCACCTCGATCTTTCCGCCCATCAGCTCTACTAACTGCTTACAGATCGTAAGCCCCAGGCCGGTTCCGCCGTATTTCCGCGAAATAGAGGCGTCTACCTGTGAAAAGCTTTGAAACAGCTTATCCTTATCCGCCGCATCGATCCCGATGCCTGTATCCTTTACGATAAAAAACAGCTCTATTTTATCATTGACCCGGGCAGTCCGAACGGCTTCTACCGTAATCTTGCCTACGGCTGTAAACTTCAGCGCATTTGACAGCAAATTGTTTAAAATCTGCACAATCCGGAGCTCATCCCCGATGACATATTCCGGTATCTGGGGAGATACCGTTACAAAAAAGCCAAGCCCTTTTTCCGTCAGACTGCCCAAATGGTGATTCCTGACATAATCCATCATATTCCGGAAATGAAACCTGCGAGCCTCCAGCACAAACCTCCCTGCCTCTAATTTAGAAAAATCCAGTATATTACTGATGATTTTATTCATGTCACTGCAGCAGCGTTCAATCAGGCGCAGCGATCTTGCAGCCTTTGTATCCGGCTCCTCCTCCAGAAGCGCCTGCACATTGCCCTGTATGCCGTTCACCGGCGTGCGGAGCTCGTGCGTCACATTTGCTACAAACTCCGACTTCACCTTGAGCGCCTCCTGCGCTTCCCTGCGCACCTGTTCCATTTCTTTCTTTAAATACTCCTTTTCCAGGACATCGTTCGCCATGCATATGTAAGTTCCCGGCTTTAAACTGTTTTCTGCAATCCGGACCTCTACCGGAAAGCAGGTCCGGTTTCTGCGGTATGCCACCAGCTTATTCACCTCCGGTCCAAACGGATATTCCGTCTGCAGGCCGTTCTCCGTGCACTGAAAGGTATTCGGGAAGATATCGCTGATTGGCCTGCCGCAAAGATCGGCCTCGTACTCCAGCTTAGATCGGAAGAGCACACGTCTGAACTCCAGTCACAGCCTCATATC
>CANDKL010000189.1 GCA_947385255.1 uncultured Roseburia sp.
CGTCAAACACCAGCGCGGACATATCCACCAATGCGTCGATATGCGGCGAAAAGCTCTCATAACGCTCTGAAAGCTGCCTGGCCGCTGAAATAATATCCTCGTCAAAATCATGCAGCGGCTTTAATATCTTATGGCGCTCCGCATAATCACAGGCCATACCGTCGCTGACATTGACGCCCGGCGCCCAGATTTCCTCCGCGTCCAGCTCCTCTGCAATCCGGGTATACAGCACAATATAGGGCACCAGCAGCGGATCATTTTCATGAAACATCTCCAGCTCCGCTGCAATCTGGTCTACGTTCTTCCGATAAAACTTGCGCATGGAGCGGACAAATTTCTCTACGCTTACCAGCTGGCTGCCCTTTTTATCTATTTTTTTCATCAGCTCCGTAATGTATTCTCCCATGAATATAATGTATTTGATTTGATTGTCTTTTAAGTACAGGGACTTGAATACCTCCAGATCCTTATTGACCAGCTCCTCGGTTGGAATCTCATAGTGGGCCACCGTATTTTTAATGGAAGAAAGCTGCTCCCGCAGGCGCATAATGCCGAGCACCATATGCTGTGAGGTGAGCACCCTTCCTCCCGAAAATACCGTCACCTGAAGATTGCCGCCGCCCACATCGACAACAGCCGCCCCCTGCCTTGTCATTTCGTCAAATTCCGGCCGGAACGCTACGGATTTGTAGCCGATAAAGCGATGCTCCGAGTTGCTTGGTACCTGAATACGGATACCGGTGCGGATAAAAAGCTGATCCAGCACGAACAGCTGGTTCTTAATGTCACGGAACACACCGCCTGCATAAGCCTCATAGGCATCCGTTTTGTAGCCCTCCATGATTTTTTTATATTCCAGCAGCAAATTGCCGAGCTCATCCATCAGCTCATAGCCAATATTCCCTCTCTGATAGCAGTCCTTGCCGATTTCCACCCTTGCCCTTACGTGGTCAATTTCACGAATCGGCTTTTTGGCGGACAGCTCAAATAGTTTCAGGCTCACCTCGTAGGATCCGATATAAATTGCTGCAAAAGTCGTGATTTTCACGGTAATTCCCCCTTTCTCTATTTGCCGGACAAATAGCTGATAAACTGCTGCGCCGTCCTTCCCGAACGCCCGCCGTGGCTAAGCTCCCATTGATTCGCTTTTGCCAGAAGCTCCTCCTCCTTCATTTCGATTCCATGCTGCGCCGCAAGCACCCGCACAATCTCCTGAAATTCCTTCTTATCCGGCGCGCCGAAATAAATCTGTACGCCAAACCGCGCCGCTAAGGAAAGCTTCTCCTGCACCGTATCATTATTGTGCAGATCATCGGACAGCTCCGCCTTGTCCGAAAACTTCTCCCGGATCAGATGCCTGCGGTTCGACGTCGCATAAATCAATACATTCTCCGGCTTCTTCTCAAGGCCCCCCTCAATAACGGCTTTTAAATATTTGTACTCCACTTCAAAATCCTCAAAGGAAAGATCGTCCATATAAATGATAAACTTATAATTGCGGTTTTTGATCTGCGTAATCACGGCGTGCAAATCCTGAAACTGATGCTTGTATATCTCAATCATGCGCAGTCCCCTGACATAATATTGATTCACAATCGCCTTAATGCTGGTGGATTTTCCTGTTCCGGCATCCCCGAACAGAAGGCAGTTGTTCGCCTGCCTGCCGCTCACAAACGCTTCCGTATTGTCAATCAGCTTCTGCTTTGCCAGCTCATATCCGACCAGATCCGACAGCTTCACATGCGCGATATTCGTCACCGGAACAATTTTCACCTCTTCCGCGGAATGTTCCACCCGGAATGCTTTATGAAGCCCCAGTGTCCCGACACCGAAATCCCGGTAAAAGCCCGTCACGGCCTTCCGGAATGCTTCTGCATCCGCCGCCTCCCTAAGCTCTTCCGCCAGCTCACAGATCCTGTCCCGGATGCGCGGATGAAACAGCAGCCGGCTGCCCGTATCCCCCTCTGCCCTCCTGTAATCTGTAATAAAATCCGTCCCTGTCACATCGAGTGCTTCCTCCAATACCCGGAAGTCAAAGTCAAACAGCTCCTTAAAAACCGCAAAATCATGCAGAGCAATCCGGTTCATCGTCCCTTCCGTTTCCCCGTATAGCTCGCATGCCCTGCTGTAGGCATTTTCATGGTTCACCAGAAGATAAGCCAGAAACGTATGCCAGAGATTGCCCGAAAAGCCGTGGCTCTCCGACAGCTCCACCAGCTCATGCAGACACCCGTAATACAAGGCCTTTCGCTTCTCCTTCTCCTGCGCATCGCTTCTGCCTTCCTTCTCCCGTTTCCCATATTCAATCAACCGCGCAAAATTCTGAAACAGCGGTTTCCTTTCCAAATCCTGATACAGGATTAATTCCCTGATGCTGCTCATATGCCTGCCGCTCCTTTTCAATTAATAATTGCCCAGAATGCGCAGATTAACCGTCACATCCTGAAGCGCCTGCAGTGCATTCTGCACGGCCCCGTCTGTCAGGTTTCCCTCGACGTCCACAAAAAAACGATACTCCCAGGTCCTGCCCTGAATCGGCCTGGATTCAATTTTGTTCATATTCAGGTTGTTATAAATGAGATGGGAAAGCGTATGGTACAAGGAACCGCTGACATGAGGAATTTCAAAACAGATGCTGAGCTTTTTGGCTTCCCTGCGGAACATCTTCTGCCCTGTTACGATGATAAACCGGGTGGAATTAGAGGTGTTATTCTGAATACCCTCTGCCAGCACCTTAAGCCCGTAAATATCCGCCGTGATTTTCCCGGCAATCGCCGCCCTGTCCTTCCGATTCTCTTCCTTTACCTTTTTGGCCGAAACAGCCGTATTCTCTGTGCTGTGCTTCTCCCAGCCCATATGTGCCTCCAGATACTTTGAGCACTGCATCAGTGCCTGCGGATGGGAATACACATCCGTAATATCCGACAGCTCCGCCTCCTTTAGCCCCAGCAGGCAGTGGTTCGCCCGGATAATCTGCTCGCCAATGATACAGTTGTCATATTCAGCCAGAAGATCAAAATTCTCGGATACAATCCCTGTCGAGGAATTTTCAATCGGAAGCACCGCATAATCCGCCTCTCTTCCCGCGATCGCCTCCATGGCGTCCCGCCAGGATTCCACATGGCAGCTCTCGGTATCTCTTCCAAAAAATTCCAAAAGCGCCTGTTGGCTGTATGCGCCGTTTACTCCCTGAAATACGACCCTGCCGCTGCTAAAATCAAACGCATCTACCTGCAGAAAATCAAATATCTTCCTTCCCTCCAAAAGCTTTAAGCCCACTTCCTCCTCTGTAAGCTTCATGCGCCTTTGATACAATTCCGCAATCTGCGCATCCAGCGCCGAAATATCTGTGCGGATTTCCTGTAATCCTCTCATATTTCCCTTCATCTCCCATTCATTCCCAAACTGCTTCTATCATATAACAATCTACCTCAGATAGCAAGATGCCCCTTGCAACTTCCCCTTTTAAAAGCTATAATACTATCAGAAAATGTCAAAACAGGAGGCACAAAATACATGAAAAAAGTACTACGTATTCTCATTCCACTGATACTCATTGCCGGAATTGCCGGCGGCGCTCTGTATTACCGCCATATCAACCGTACGCGCTGGAACGATTCCTATGTCAACGGCAACACCGCTGGCAATCTCTACAACAACGGCCTGTTCTGCGAGCACAACGGAACCATCTATTTCAGTAATCCAAACGACAACCACTACCTCTATTCCATGAACACTGCCGGCGGCGAGGTCAAAAAGCTGTATGAAGACATTGCCTCCTTTATCAACGCAGACGATCACTACGTATACTATGTCCGCAACAACGTCGGGGCAGATACGCAGTTTTCCTTCCTGCACGTAAACACCAACAGCCTCTGCCGTTATGATTTAAGAACCGGAAAGGTCATCGTACTGGACACAGAGCCCTGTATCTACGCCTCTTTGATCGGAAATTATATTTATTACATACGCTACAGCACGGAAACCGCCTCCAATCTGTACCGCGTCCGCTTAGACGGCTCCGAACAGGAACAGGTAGATCCCAATCCCTATTTTACCTGCTCTGCAAACGGACAGTATCTGTACTATAACGGCATCGAAAGCGACCACAACATCTACCAGTACGACACCACAACCGCCATTTCACAGGCCATCTGCCTGGGGAATTACTGGATGCCGTCCGCAGACAATGATAATATTTACTTTCTGGACTGCGGGCAGAATTACGCCCTGATGCGGTTATCCCGCTCCCAGTCTCCGGTAAAGCTTGTCAGCGATCGGATTGAATATTACAACGTCTACGGCGACACCATTTATTTCCAACGGAATAATTTACAGGATGACGCCGCGCTCTGCAGCATCCGCACAGACGGAAGCGACTACCGGGTCATCATGGAGGGCAACTTCACCAACATCAATATCGCCGCGCAGAACGTCTACTTCAGCGAACTCGGCGCAGAGGATGTCATTTACCAGATGCCTTTAGGAGGCGGCGAAGTTTCCATATTTACACCATAAAAATAAAAAATAATATCTGCACAGCCCTTTCCGCGATACCATTCGGAAAGGGCTGTTTTTTCTACCTTTTTCTATTGACAAGCTTTAAGTTTTGTTTTAAAATGTACTTAGTAATACAAAGTATATGGAGTGATCTATGAATGACAAATACGAACGGCAGATGAAAAAAGGCGTCTTGGACATGCTTGTCCTAAAGCTGCTGGCATCCGAATCGAAATACGGATACCAGATTATCCAGGAATTAAAAGAAAAAAGTGAAAATACCTTCCAGCTCAAGGACGGCACATTGTATCCGATCCTCTACCGGCTGGAGGACGACGGCCTCGTTGTCAGCTCATGGAGCGAAGCCAAAGGGAAGCAGACTGCAAGAAAGTATTATAAAATTACCGAAAGCGGACAGGCAGCGCTGGAAGAAATCCAGGCTGTCTGGGAACAGATCTCAGACGGAATATCTAAAATTATGGAGGAACCGGTATGAATGAACAACAATATGTAAATGCGATTGCCAAAAAAATCAAATGCAGCGGCGTAAGAAAAAAAGAAATAAAAAAACAGCTGCTGACAGATATTGCTACGCGTACCGAACAGGGCGAGCCCTTCGCAGCCATTCGGTCTGATATGGGAGATATTCAGGAAATTGCGGACAGCTTTAACGAAAGCATTTCCCCAAAGGAACAAAAGCAGTATTTCCGAAATAAAATTTTAAAGCTTGTCATCCCTGTGGTTTTGCTGCTGGCCGCCCTGCTTGCCCTGTTCTATTGGCTTACTCCAAAAGGCACAGAGCTTGCGCACAGCAAATATTTTGACCAGAAGCAGGTAGAAGCCGCTATGCGGCATACAATAGAGCTGTTAGACGCAAAGGATTATAACGCTTTACAGGAATCTGCCATCCCGCAGATGGCCGCTGTACTGAACCAGGAACAGATGAATGCCGCCCGAAGCAATATTCCGGGCGACTGGGGAGAACGAAAGCAATTCGGTACTGCCTACCTGGCAGAGCTGTCCCAGGGAAACGCACATTTCGCCGTTGGGGAAATCACGGTTACTTATGAAAATGCAAGCGTCACCTACCGGATTACCTATGATTCGGATATGCGGCTCTCGGGCCTTTATATGCGGTAACCCTTTTATGGGCGAGCGGCAGGCATATGTCTTTTCTGCAGATGCTTTAGGAGAGCTGTACAGCCTTCTAAAGCATCTGCATAGGTTTCGTCAAAATTGCCGGTATACCAGGGGTCGGCAATATTCCTGTCCGAGCCGGCAAAGGACAGAAGCTTGAAGATTTTGCCGTCCTTATCACCGCCTGCAATTCTGGTCATATTGCGGATATTTGCAGTATCCATGCCGATGAGGTAATCGTATTTTGCGTAGTCAGCTTTCGTCATCTGGACGGCGCGGTGGGGGACGACAGGAATGCCAGCCTGCTTTAATTTGTTTACCGTGCCGTAGTGGGGCGGATTGCCAATTTCATCGCGGCTTGTGGCTGCGGAGCAGATGTCATATTGGCCGGATAAATTCTGTTGATTGACGAGGTGTGTCATAACGCTCTCGCACATGGTGCTGCGGCAGATGTTGCCGTGGCAGATAAAAAGTATTTTAATCATGCTGTTAAAACCTCCGTAAATACTGTATTTTCAAGCAATTCCAGTATTTCCCTATTTACCGTTATTGCTGCAAAATCAGAATAAATTGGAATGAAATGGAATAGTTTTGAAGTAATTTGATGTACAAATTGA
>CANDKL010000190.1 GCA_947385255.1 uncultured Roseburia sp.
TGGTATCTTGCCGCATATACATACCGGAAAATCCTTCGGGCACGTACATGGGTTTTCATTTTTCTTAAAATTCACCTTTACAATCCGATCCTCTAAGGAATGGAATGTAATGATACAGAGCCTGCCGCCCGGATTCAGCAAATCAACCATGTCGTCCAGTGAACGCTCCAGCACCTCTAATTCGCGGTTCAGCTCAATACGGAGCGCCTGATAGGTCCTCTTTGCCGGATGTCCTCCGGTCAGCTGTACTTTTTTCGGAATCGCCCCCCGGATAATCTCTGTCAGCTCCCCTGACGTACGGATCGGCTTCTTCCTTCGTGCTTTCGCAATATGCTTAGCGATATTCTTTGCGAAACGTTCCTCCCCGTAATCACGGATGATCCGGTACAGTTCCGATTCGCTGTACTCATTGACAATATCCTCTGCTGTGAGATTTCCCCGCTTGTCCATACGCATATCAAGCGGCGCATCTGCTTCTCTGTAGGTAAATCCTCTGTCCGGCGTATCCAGCTGAAAGGACGAAACGCCAAGATCCAGTAAAATCCCGTCTGCTCCGCCGATTCCGATGTCCGCCAGCACCTTCTTCATATGGCAGTAGTTGCTGTGGAACAAAGTCACCCGCTCCCGGTATTCGTCCAGGCGCGCACCCGCCGCACGGATGGCGTCCTCATCCTGGTCAAACCCGATGAGCCTGCCGCCTGCCGTTAAGCGTCCTGCAATTTCATACGAATGCCCGCCTCCGCCAAGCGTCCCGTCCACATAAATCCCGTCTGGCTTCACGCACAAATATTCGACTGCCTCTTCCAGCAATACGGGTCTGTGGTTAAATTCCATGCCCTGCCTCCCTGCTAAATGCCAAGTCCCAGCTCTGCCATATACTCTGCTGCTTCATCCATATCTTCATATGTATTGACATTCTGCCACCGGTCCCTGTCCCAAATTTCAATGCGGCTCAAGACGCCGGCCAGCACAATATCCTTCTGTAAACCTGCATATTCCCGCAGTCCCTGCGGGAGCAAAATCCTTCCCTGCCTGTCCAGCTCACAGCTGGCAGCGCCGGCAAAGAAAAAGCGTGAGAACCGTCTCGCATCCTTAGCCGTCAGCGGAACCGATTTTAGCTTCTCTTCTATCCTGGCCCATTCCTCGTTCGGATATACAAACAGGCAGCCGTCCAAGCCTTTGGTTACGACAAATTCACTGCCTAACTGTTCCCGAAACCTCGACGGGATAATCAACCTGCCCTTTGCATCAATTGTATGGTTGTATTCTCCCATGAACATAACGGGCGCCTTTCATTCCACTTTAAACCATTTTGCTCCACTTTCTCCCACATAATAACCATTCTATCCTAACACACCCGAAAAATCAACACAAAGTTCAAAAATAAAACCCTCCTGTACTGGATTTTTGCCGCAAAAAGTAGTACAATATCATTTATTATTGAAAAATTCAAGGAGGAAAACCCATGCCTGTAAAATATGTTTTTGTCACCGGCGGCGTTGTATCCGGCTTAGGAAAAGGAATTACTGCCGCTTCCCTTGGGCGTCTGCTCAAGGCGCGCGGATACAAGGTCACTATGCAGAAATTTGATCCATATATCAATATCGATCCCGGCACCATGAACCCCATCCAGCACGGCGAGGTCTTCGTCACGGACGACGGTGCCGAAACAGACCTCGATCTGGGCCACTACGAACGCTTCATCGACGAGAGCCTGACCAAAAATTCCAACGTAACCACCGGAAAAATCTACTGGTCTGTCCTGCAGAAGGAACGGCGCGGGGATTTCGGCGGCGGCACCGTCCAGGTCATCCCCCACATCACCAACGAAATCAAAAACCGTTTTTACCGGAATTTTACAACAGCCGAAACCCACATTGCCATTATTGAAGTCGGCGGCACAGTCGGGGATATTGAAAGCCAGCCGTTTTTAGAGGCTATCCGTCAGTTCCAGCACGAAATCGGACACGAAAACGCCATTCTCATCCATGTGACGCTCATTCCCTACATCAAAGCCTCCGGCGAGCTGAAAACCAAGCCGACCCAGGCAAGCGTCAAGGATTTGCAGGGCATGGGCATCCAGCCGGATATCATCGTATGCCGCTCCGAGCACCCGTTAGACCAGAGCCTAAAGGATAAAATTGCCCTGTTCTGCAATGTGCCAAGCCTCCATGTGCTGCAGAATTTGGACGTGGAATACCTCTATGAAGCTCCGCTTGCCATGGAAAAGGAGGACCTGGCCAAGGTGGCCTGCGACTGCTTAAGGCTGCCGTGTCCTGCGCCGGAGCTTTCGGACTGGGAGGAAATGGTAGACAGCCTCCGGCATCCTGATAAGGAGGTCAATATCGCATTAGTCGGCAAATACACGCAGCTCCATGACGCCTATATTTCCGTTGTAGAAGCACTCAAGCACGGCGGCATTGCCAGCCGCGCCACGGTCAACCTAAGCTGGGTGGATTCCGAGCAGCTGACCGCAGACAACGTCGATGCGGTCCTTGGCAGCGCCCAGGGAATTATTGTTCCCGGAGGCTTTGGCGACCGCGGCGTAGAGGGCATGATTGTCGCCGCCCGCTATGCGCGGACAAACCGCATTCCTTACCTCGGCCTCTGCCTGGGCATGCAGGTCGCGATTATTGAATTTACCAGAAACGTCTGTATGATGCACGACGCGCACAGCATTGAATTAAATCCGCACACCACGCATCCGGTTATTTCGCTGATGCCGGATCAGGACGGCATTGAGGACATCGGCGGCACCCTGCGGCTCGGCTCCTATCCGTGCGTACTGGACAAGACCTCCAAGGCCTACGCCCTTTACGGCACAGAGACGATCCATGAACGGCACCGCCACCGCTACGAGGTGAATAACGATTTCCGCACTGCCCTGACCGACAACGGCATGAAGCTCTGCGGCATCTCCCCGGACGGACGGATCATTGAGATGATAGAAATCCCGGATCATCCGTGGTTTCTGGCCACACAGGCGCACCCGGAATTAAAATCCCGGCCCAACCGGCCGCATCCGCTGTTTAAGGGCTTTGTAGAAGCGGCGATTTCGACCATCCGGTAATCAACCGCTCTTTCACAAATAAGAGGGCAGAGAATACGGTGTTCCCCGTACTCCTGCCCTCTGTTTGATCACTGGTTTCTTTTTCCTGGTCCCGCCGATTCGCGCGGCGCTTCCATCAAACGCTTTACCGTTTCGTTTTCCGTCTTAATCACTACTCCGGAAATCTGCGACACAAACTTCTGGAATGTCGAATAGCCGTATTCCTTGACCTTAAAATCCGGGTACTTCTTGTGCACCTTCTGGCCCATTGCCGCCAAATCCACGCCCTCTCCCTTCGACTGCCATACGCAGTCCCGGATATAATCCTCTAACTCCTCCCGTTTGACACTGTCATTTTTAAGGCTGACCAACGCGACATTGTCCTTCTTGTGAAGCTTAAACGTATCTGACATTTCCTCTAAAAATTTCGACAGGGAGCTATAGCCGTAATTGCGCACGTCAAAATCCGAATACTTCTTCAGCAGGGAATTGCCGAGCGAACCCAGTCCCGTCTTTCTGCCGTTGTTCTCGTTTTCCGTAATAATCTCCACCATCGCGCCCTTAATGGTCTCCTGTGAAATATTCTCCTTCGCCTTATCCTCGTCCTGCTCCAAAAGGATCTCCAGATTCGTAAAAACGGTACATGCTGCCTTAAACGATTTTGGGGTCTTATTTTCCCCCATCCCGATAACCTCCATGCCGGACTCCCGCAGCCTGCTCGCCAGCTTCGTAAAATCCCCGTCACTCGACACAAGGCAGAATCCGTCTACCCTTCCGGTGTAGAGAATATCCATCGCATCAATAATCAGCGCCGAATCCGTCGCATTTTTCCCGGCCGTATTGCAGAACTGCTGAATCGGCGTAATCGAATTCGCTAAAAGCTCCTCCCGCCACTTTGAGGCCTGGTTACTCGTCCAGTCCCCGTAAATCCTTTTATACGTAATAATCCCGTATTTTGTCATCTCGTCTAAAATCGCCAGAATATACTTCGCTGAAATATTGTCCGAATCAATTAAAACCGCAAACCTTTTATCCTCCATCTGTTCCCTCCCCTTTTCTTTGTATGTTGTATTCTTCCTTTAAAACCAGTATAATAAATACTATCAAGAAAGTAAAGGAGAATCCCACTATGACGGAACCCATCACCCATTCTTCTCACGGCATTTCCGGAAGCACCTTAAAAATCATCGCGATTGTTACCATGCTGCTCGATCACATCGGCGCCAGCCTGGTGCAGCCGCTATTAACCAATGCCGCAAGCGCCCAGGGCGTCACCTCTTATACCACCGTAAGCTTAATCGCCGCCTGTCCCGACCTTGCCATTCCCTATTACACGCTGCGCTACATCGGCCGCATCGCATTCCCGATTTTCTGCTTTCTCTTAGTCGAAGGCTTTCTGCACACCAAAAGCCTATCCAAATACGCCCTGCGCCTGGCCGTATTTGCCCTGGTTTCCGAAATCCCGTTCGACCTGGCGTTCCATCGCACGCTCGTTTACCGGGAATCGCAGAACGTATTTTTCACCCTGCTCATCGGCCTTCTGGTCATCTCCTTCGACCGCTGGTGCCGCGAAAATCCAACCCTTTCTCCCGTTTTAAATACCCTTTTGTCCCTGGCCGCCCTGCTTTCAGGCGCAGCCCTCGCCGAATTTTTATGTACCGATTACGGCTATATCGGCGTCCTGGCCATAGACATCCTGTATCAGCTGCACCGCCAGAGGGTAACCGGAGGCCTGCTCGCCTCCGCTGTCCTGTGCCTTTCCTCTCCGATTGAGGTGACGGCATTCTTCTGTGTTCCGCTTCTGTATTTTTACAATGGCAAACGGGGCCTTTCTTTAAAGTACATATTTTACGTTTTTTATCCGGCCCATCTTCTTCTGCTTTTCTTCTTAGGAAAAGCCCTATTTTAGAAGAGAGCAAAAAATCTCCGGAACGGGAAAAACGGGGGCGTCCGCAGCAAGCGCTCCCGGACAGCGCCTCAGCTCTCCCGCAGCAGCCTTTCACAGAGCCTCAGCTTCTCCTTCGAGCACGCGCTGTTTTCAAACCAGACTCTCCCTTTCGCGCAGCCCCCCCGTAAAAGCCCCGCCTCAGAAAGCCTCCGCTTCGTCTCCCGCGCCGTCCCCGGCCCGCCCTCATAAAGCTGCACCCCTTCCCCCAGCACCCGTTTGAGCTCCTTACTTACAAACGGATAATGCGTACATCCCAGAACAACCGCATCCAGCTTCTGCTTATCAAACGGCTCGAACAGGCGCTCCAAAAACTGCTCCAGCTCCATGCTGTGAATATCGCCATGCTCAATATACTCCATCAGCCCCGGGCAGGGCAGCGGAATAATATGCGCCACATTCATATACCGCTCCATCAGGTTATGGAACTTCTGCTCCCGGATCGTCATCGGCGTCGCCATTACAATCACATTCGGATGATTCCCGGACAGGGCCGCAGGCTTTAGCGCCGGCTCTATCCCAATGAGCGGAACTGCCGGATATTTCTGGCGCAGCAGGCGAACGGCCGCGCTTGTCGCCGTATTGCAGGCCACCACAACTGCCTTTGCGCCCTCCCGGATAAAGCGGTCCACATGCGCTATGGTCAGGCTTCTGACCTCCTCTAAGCTTTTCGTACCATACGGAGCATTGGCAGAATCCCCGTAATACCGATAGTTCTCATTCGGCATTTCTAAAAGCAGCGCCCGCAGCACGCTGATCCCGCCTACACCGGAATCAAAAACAGCAATCGGAGCTTCTTTTTTCAGTTCTGTTCCAGTTACGCGTAAAAAATTCATAGAAAACTTCCCTTTCTGCCCTCTGTTGTGGTATACTACCCTGTAAAGGAGGATCATACATATGGAAACATCAAACCCAAACTCAAAATCACTCTTCATAAACAATATAAAGGTCTGCAAGGAATGCCACCGGGATTTAAAGCCGGACTATCCGGAGGACGTCTGTCCTGCCTGCAAGGAGCGCCTGCTCTTTTCCCGCGTCAAGGACTACATCCGGGAAAACGACGTCAACGAATTTGAGGTTGCACAGCATTTTGAAATACCGCTCTTTAAAGTCAAGGGCTGGATCCGGGAGGGCAGAATTCAGTATAAGGAGCTTCAGACGCCTACCGTAGAATCCTTACACTGCAAGGAATGCGGCGAGCCAGATCGGAAGAGCACACGTCTGAACTCCAGTCACAG
>CANDKL010000191.1 GCA_947385255.1 uncultured Roseburia sp.
ATCTTCTGTTTAACGGGAAATCTATCCTTGACGGATTTTACGGCCTGTTCCCGGATAATCCAAGCATAACGGAGCTGGAACGCCGTGAAAGCAAAAAAGAGAGCCCGGTGTCACTCTATGACGATTTCAGGATCCCCTTGGAAGAGATTTTTTATGACCTGCTTTAGAACGTGGCATCTCATTCTAATACTCGAAATTATTATAATTCAAAGTATAATATTGTACATAAAGGAGATGGATCCGAATGAACGCTTTTATCAACAGGACAGAAGAGCTTGCATTTTTAGAAAAAGAATATCAGCGAAACGGCTCTTCTCTGGTGATTCTCTATGGCCGGCGCAGAGTGGGAAAAACTGCTCTTGCAAATCAATTTATGAAGAATAAACCGACGGTATATTTTCTGGCGACCGAGGAAAATGAATTGCAAAACCGAATTGCCTTTCAAAATATCGTTGCAGAACAAACAGAAAATGAGCTGCTTTTACATGCAAATGCAGACAGCTGGGATATCATTTTTAAAGCCTGGCAAAATCACGATACCGACGCTAAAAAGCTGCTGATTCTTGACGAATTTCAGTATCTCGGGAAAGCCAACCGCGCATTTCCTTCGATGTTTCAAAAAATATGGGATACTATGCTAAAGGACAAACCTGTTATGGTCATTCTTTGCGGCTCTCTGATTTCTATGATGGAACGCCAGACGCTTTCATACACAAGCCCTTTATATGGCCGCCGTACCGGACAAATCAAATTAAAGCAAATTCCGTTTCGGTATTACCATGAATTTTTCCCGGAAAAAAGCAGACAGGAATTGATAGAATATTATGCCGTAACAGGCGGCGTTCCAAAGTATATCGAGCTGTTTTACGATGCGCCCGATATTTATACTGCAATAGAACGCAATGTACTGTCCCAATCCAGCTTCTTATATGATGAGCCCAATTTTTTATTACGGCGGGAGGTCAGCGAGGTGGGAAGCTATTTTTCGGTAATCAAAACAATCGCATCCGGCAATCAGAAGCTTTCTAAAATTGCCGCGATCCTTGAGCTGAAGCAGACAGGAATTACAAAGTATTTGAAAACCCTGATCCAGCTTGACATTCTGGAACGGGAGGTTCCGGTTACAGAGGAAAATCCGGAAAAAAGCAAAAAAGGACTGTACAAAATCAAAGATAATTTTATGATATTCTGGTTTAAATTTATTTTCCCGAATCTAAGCTACATTGAATCCGGACATGGCAGCCTAGCCATGAAACGGATACGGGCAAATCTCGTTGACGCGCATATTGCCTATGTGTATGAGGATATCTGCCGGGAAAAAATGTGGGAGCTCAACGCCGGTGATACCTGGGATTTTCATTTTGACAAGGCTGGCAGATGGTGGAACAACCATACGGAAATTGATATTGTTGCATTGGATCCGGAGAATGCGAATATCATTTTCGGCGAATGCAAATACCGCGCAAACGCAGTCGGGATCGACGTATTCCGGGAGCTGGAGCAAAAGGCCAGACAGGTAGACTGGAACAGAGAAACGCGGAACAATCATTTCATCCTGTTTTCCATCAACGGGTTTACCGACGAATTGACAGCGCTTTCCAGAACAAGGAACGATTTAGTTCTAATGTCTTAAGCCTAGTCTTCATCATTCGTGCCACTGATAACTTCCCGTGACGAATAACTTTTCATAATTTCCTTTTTTCGATCCGTAATTCAAATTTTTATTCTTTTTTTATCATTTAACAGTTGACAAGATACGTAAAAAATGAAAGCATCCGCCGAAAATAACGGATGCTTTCATCTGAAAACCCACTTCACTCAGTGCGATAAAACTTCTTTTTAATTTGTCCCTACCTGATCCAATGCCCCTGTTCCATCATAATCATTCTTGTCATTGATCGCTTTATTCTGGCCAATCACACCGCCTTTCGCCCGCCAATCGCCTTCTACTGTAAGATTCGTTATTTTACAACCGGAAACGTTTGCGCTGTTATATCCGGCAACCCCGCCTCCACAACAGCCATCGTATTCTCTCGTTCCCCTTAATTGAGCAGATGCAACTTCACAGCCAACAATATTTCCCTGGTTGTTGCCTACTATACCCCCGGCAAACACCCATCCCCAATAATTCGGTACAACCGCCACGGTATCTGATTTAGAATTGCAGGATATCACCGCACCGTTACTGGAGGCACAGATTCCGCCCGCTGATCTTCCGCCGCTTGTAGTAGCGTTTATAATGTTACCCTCTGTATTGCATTTCTGTATTACTCCGCCATTTTCTGCCGCAATTCCCCCGGCCTTTCCATTACTGGCCACAAAATTACAGTTCTTAACAACACAGTCGTTAATATGTCCCTGATTGATCCCGGCGATCGCACTGACATTCCCCTTTCCGTTAAACGTACATCCTTCAATTACCAGATTTTGTACCGTCCCTTCTATGCCAATTGCTCTGAAAATACCAATGTTATCCTCGTCGCTTTTTGAACTGATGATATTCCGGATCGCATGTCCGCCGCCATCATAGGTCCCGGTAAAAGGCACATCTGCGGTAAACATGGATAAAAATGGCTTACTCTCCAAATCAATATCTGCGGTCTGCTTGAAATGCGCCCCGTTATGTCCCGTCACCTTCTGCAGCATCTCTAAACTTGATATTTCATATGGCGCGTGCGCCGATCCATTTCCTATGCCAAATTCCGAATTTAAATAAACTTCAAAACTCGAACTTTTAATTGTTGTCCCTCCTGCTATCACAACCCGGAAACAGTAATTACCCGCTGGCACTTTGTTCCCCTGTGCATCTTTTAAATCCCATGATACAGAAGCCGGTACCGCCGGACTCAATGTCCCCATCGGAAAAGTACGAACCACATTGTCCAGCGCATCCACTACCTCCGTCCGTACATTCGTTGCCGTGTAAGAAACCGTATAGTTATAAACAGCTCTAGAAGAATCCTCACTCAGAAGTAAATCGCCGCCGTCAGCAGTGCTGACCTGTCCGTCTACAGTAAAATTCTCTACTGTAAATGTGAACTTTCCGTTTATCCGCCAGTTGGACTCTAATTCTGCCGTAATCGTAACCTCTCCTGTTCCTACTGCAGTTACCAGCCCTGTATTTGTAACCGTTGCCCTCCTGCTGTTACTGGTGCTCCATTTTACGGCTGCGCGCTCCGCATTATCCGGAATATAGCCCAGCGAAAGCTGCATCGTTCCACCCGGAGCCAGCTTCGCAAAAGGCCCCGTTACCGTCAGGCCTGTCGGCGTAACCGGCGTCGGCGTAGGTGCCGGACTTGGCGCCGGACTTGGCGTTGGCGCAGGCGCAGGCGCCGGCTTTGCCTGTACTCGAACCTTACACTTTAACTTTTTCTTGGCAACCTTTGCCGTAATGGTAGCCGTTCCCTTCTTTTTCGCCGTTACGGTACCGTTCGATTTCACGGTGCAGACCGATTTCTTGCTGCTGGACCATTTCACCTTTTTCTTCGTTCCCTTAACCTTGAGCTTCACAGATTTTCCCACTGTGAGCGTTACATTTTTCTTATTCAGCTTCGGGGCAGCCTCTGCCTGCATACTGGCAAATCCCAGAGAAAGTGTCAGGCATAACGCCATCCCAAGCAGCAGCTTCCCACATACCTTTTTCATAGTTTCCATCCTTTTTAGCTTCCTTTCTTCTACTGAATTCTCCAAAACGGAACCTTTTTCCGGTTTGGCCGGTTTGCATTGCGCTGCATTTCTTCCCAAATACAGCCTTCTGTTCCATCCCCCCTCTTTCTTTTTAACACTATGATTACTATATAAAACGAATTCCGGTTTGTCAACCTAATAGGAAAATTTAAACACCGCCACTCCATATCCCGGCAGCGGATAGGCAAAGGAATACGGCCTTCCGTCGCACTCCTGCTTCTTCGCCCGATAGCTCACCGGACGCTGCTTTCCGCTTCCGCCAAACCGTTCCTCGTCACTGTTGAAAATCAACCGATAGGACTTTTTCTCCGGCACGCCCACGCAGTAATCGTCTCTGTCCACCGGCGTAAAGTTGCAGACAAACAACAGGCAGTTCTTGCCGTCCTTGCTCTTGCGGATAAAGCTGAAGATACTCCGCTCCGCATCGTTTGCATTGATCCACTCGAATCCCTCCCAGCTGTGATCCAGCTCATACATCGCCGGATATTTCCGATACAGATGCAAAAGCTCCTTTACAAATTCCTGCACATGCTTATGGCTTGGATTGTCAAGCAGATACCAGTCCAGCTCCGCCTTTTCCGTCCACTCATGCTCCTGTGCAAATTCCTGTCCCATGAACAGAAGCTTCTTGCCCGGGTGTCCCATCATAAAAGCGTACGCTACCTTCAGGTTCGAAAATTTATCCTCGCCCAAACCCGGCATCTTATTGAGCATGGAGCATTTCAAATGCACCACCTCGTCATGGGAAAGCACCAGAATATATTTTTCACTGGCATTATAGGACATGGCAAACGTCATCCGGTTATGGTTGTCCTTTCGGAAATAGGGATCGAGCTTCATATAATCCAGGAAATCATGCATCCAGCCCATGTTCCACTTCAGAGAGAAGTTCAGGCCTCCGTCCGGCGCCGGGCCGGTTACCATCGGCCATGCGGTCGATTCCTCCGCAATCATCACGGCGCCTTTATTGCGCCCGGTGATCAGCGTATTGATATGACGGAAAAATTCAATCGCCTCCAGATTTTTGTTCTCACCGTATTTGTTCGCTACCCACTGGCCGTCCTGCTTGCCGTAATCCAGATAGAGCATGGAAGCGACCGCGTCTACCCGCAGGCCGTCTACATGGTAATGCTCCACCCACATCAGCGCACTGCCGATTAAGAAGTTCTTGACCTGATTGTTGCCGTAATCAAAAATCTTTGTACCCCAGTCAGGATGCTCGCCCATTCTCGGATCGGAGTACTCATACAGAGCCTGTCCGTCAAACTCAGCCAGTCCGTGTGCATCCTTCGGAAAATGCGCCGGCACCCAGTCTAAGATGACGCCGATGTTGTGCTTATGGAAATAATTTACCATCCATGCAAAATCCTCCGGCGTGCCGTAGCGGGAGGTCGGTGCGTAATAGCCGGTCACCTGATAGCCCCAGGAGCCGTCAAACGGATATTCGGAAATTCCCATGAGCTCCACATGCGTATAGCCCATTTCCTTTACATAATCCGCCAGCGCCTTCGCCAGCTCCCGATAGGTGTAAAACCCGTTGTCCTCTTCGTAGCCGGGATGCCTCATCCACGAGCCCGGATGCACCTCATAAATACTCATTGGCTGCTCGTCCATCGTCTCTGCGGCCCGGCGCTTTTTCATCCACGCATCATCCGACCATTTAAAATGATCAATGTCTACAATACGGGACGCCGTACCCGGGCGCATTTCCGCAAAATTCGCATACGGGTCGGACTTATAAAGCTTGCGTCCGTCCGGCGTCTCAATTAAATATTTGTAAAGGCTGCCGGTGCCAAGGCCGGGCACAAACAGCTCATAAATCCCGGCTTCCTCCGGCTCTAACCGTTTTAACTCGTGCGACGTCTCGTTCCAGTCGTTAAATTCGCCGATCACAAATACCTTCTGTGCATGAGGCGCATACACGGCGAAGCAAATGCCTTTTTTCTTGCCGCGGGTCTGCGGATGCGCGCCTAATTTTTTGTAAATGTCATAATGTGTCGCCTGCCCAAATAAATACATATCCAGTTCTGAAAAATTTCCCATGCTTCATACCCCTCCGATTCTTTATTTATTCTTCAAAATCCTTTTCCCTGAGAATGATATAATCGTTCTCAGAATATCTTTTGGAAGTTAAAATTGAAAAAGCTTTTTTCCATGATTTCTTCTCTGCCCTTTCAATTGCTTCGTCAATAATATCTTTTATCTCAATTAAAGTGGTTGGCTGATCTAACCTTTGGATGTTACTGATCCGGTTATACAATGCAAGCACTTCCCCTAAATTTTCCGTAAGAATCCTGTTCAATTCATTATGTACTGTTATTGGCTTCCCTTCAACTGTATGTATATGATCAAAAAATTCTGCACTAATGGGAAAAGCATTCTGAATCAAAAAAACATTTTCTTTTCCTGCAAAATTACCAATAATTATTGTATTGCATTTTCCGTACTTTATTTTCTT
>CANDKL010000192.1 GCA_947385255.1 uncultured Roseburia sp.
TGGTTGACGCGCTGTTGCTTAAACTTGTACTTGTGCTCTCGCTCAGGCTCGTTGATGCGCTGTTGCTTAAGCTCGTACTTGTGCTCTCACTCAGGCTCGTTGATGCACTATTGCTTAAACTTGTACTCGTGCTTTCGCTCAGGCTCGTTGATGCGCTGTTGCTTAAACTTGTACTTGTGCTCTCACTCAGGCTCGTTGACGCGCTATTGCTTAAGCTTGTGCTTTCGCTCAAACTGGTTGACGCACTATTGCTTAAGCTCGTACTCATGCTTTTGCTCAGGCTCGTTGATGCACTATTGCTTAAACTCGTGCTCTTGCTCGCAGATGCGCTTTCGCTCAGACTTGTTGATGCACTTTTGCTTATACTCGTACTCAAACTTATGCTATGGCTCTCAGAAATACTATCTAACGCGGAATCATTGCTTCCAGATGATCCTGTCATTCTCTTATAATATTCAACAAATGCGTCCCATCCATCAAACAATAAAATTCCATAACCATGTAACCTTTGACCAAGAGGCAAATCCCACCAAGATTTAGTTTGTGCTAACGTTGAAGCTCTTTCCAAGCCAAATAAGTCGCTCTCCAAAGCGTATTGTTCAATCCTGCTTTCCGCTCCTAACACATCATCCGGCTCAACAATTTCTTCCGCCAGCGCATCCTCAGCCAAAGCTCCAATCCCGCTCGCCGTCTCCGACTGCGAAACCTCACTCTCACTAGCCCCAGTCTCAGCACCCGCTGTCTCCGAAGAAGCCTCGCTTGCGCTCTCCACTCCCTGCTCCGACTCCGATGCTTCGCTGGTTGCAGTCGACTCTGACTCCGATGCTTCACTAACGGATTCAGACGCCGGAGCGTCGCTTGCCGTCTCGGATGCAGATGCTTCGGGCGCTTCGCTCATCGTTTCTGACACAGAAGCTTCCTCACTGACCGCCTCCTGTGCCGGCAGCTCGCTTGTAGCTTCTCCGGCTTGGTTTTGTGTCTCCTCTTCCTGCGGCAGTTCGAGCTCAATGACAAGCTCCCCCGCAGCTTCCTGTTCTGTCTGCTCTAATTCAGCAGCATATATCAATTCTTCATTTTGTAATACGTTCGCACCGCCGATTGCAAGTCCTGCAGCAGCGATGCTTTTTAAAATTTTCTTTCTGTGCATATTTTTCTCCTCTCCTGACCACGCCTGATTTCAGATTGTCTCTGAAAATTAAATTTACTCGGGCACTGGTCTTTCCCCTGGGCGCACCACCCTGATTTTCCGGCAGCGCATAGAGCTGTCTTCCTGGTTTTTCACCAGTGCTGCCTTCAATCCAATTTTTCACGGCCGGAA
Organism: uncultured Roseburia sp.; assembly: GCA_947385255.1. GTDB lineage: Bacteria > Bacillota > Clostridia > Lachnospirales > Lachnospiraceae > Roseburia_B. The sequence goes on from CANDKL010000192.1 coordinate 1,319, forward strand.
TCCGCGCAGCAAGATTCCCTACGCTGTACCGACCCTGCCGTCAGCCTCAATCTTTCTGGCAAAAGCGGCAGTCTGAGACGCGTCTGTTCCCGTCGTCAGAAAAAGAAGTAAAATAAAACCGCACTTGCTTAAGATTTTTCAATCTTTTCATAATTTCCTTTCTTTGCAATGTAACACACGGATGCAAAGTCTCCGGCGGCCGGGCTGGCTTAGTACCGTAGCACCTTAGCCCCCATAGCTTTGCGTCCCACTGTTTCCAATGGTTTGCTAATTAAATTAGCAGTCGGGCTGGCATGGCATCCCTGCTTTAGCCCCCATAACTTTGCGTCCCGCCGTTTCCGGCGGTTTGCTAATTAAATTAGCAGCCAGGCTGACATAGTATTGTTCATTCCTTAGTCCCTGTGGCTTTGCGTCCTGCCGTTTCCGGCAGTTTGCCAAAATACGTTTTCCATATGTAAACCGTCTCCGCATTTCGGTGCTCCCCACTGTTACCGACGGTTTTGAACAGCGGGTTCGCCCGCCTGGCGGAATCACCGCCTTCTCTTCATCCCGCATATCTGACATCCCCCTCTGTCAAATTCATTTTTCAAAAAACAATAAAAAACTGCCGCATATCTATAATTATTATTGGCAGAAAAACATTGACAATTACTGTACATCCATTTTGTTTTCATCAGCGGCACCTGTATACAAATTTTATATTTTGACTACAAAAATCCGGGCACACCCAAATATTTCCTGTATTATAACACATTTCGCCCGTTACTGACAACCTATATTTCAACCTCAAAATGCTTTGGGAATAAATAATAGTTATTTTTCACAGAGCGGGGGAAGCCGCATCCATTGGCATCCGCCGTAGTTTTTCATGCCTTAAAACAGGTTTTCTTAAAATCATCTAAAGAAAAGCCTGTTTTTTTATGTGGAAAAGTGCCTGTCCCAACCTGTGTAGTCAGAATATAATCGTTTCGAGAAATCTCCTGAAACTGCATAAAATTATATCCGCCTGGATTTGCTGGCCAGTTTGTATTTTATTTTTCAAAAATCAAAAAGTTGTAAACTGGTGCATAAAAAAAGTGCATGATATTGATTATCTCTCTACCATGCACCTAAAGTTATTGATACTATGAAATTTTTACATCTAAACCAGCCTTAACAACTGCACCAGCTCATACGGTTCAGATTCTTTTGATACGGTCTGTCTTTGTCTATCTCACTAAACCTTGCCAGTTTACGCTTCACCGTCTCTCCGAGCCGTCCATCGTCATTCTCCAAATACTCACAAATGTTCAGCACAATAAAATCATTCGCCTGCTGCATCCGCTTTCTTCCTTTTCTCCATGAATTTTACTATTTCATCTGCTCCCTGTAGGTAAGTCACATTGATTGGAACACGAGGTATCCTGTCGTTGGCAGATGCTTCAATCGCATCAGCAAACATTTCCACCTGCTTCTGGCCTGATATAACAAAATTCTTTGTAATACTTGAAGTTGCCATAATAAACACCTCCTTTGTTAGTATGGCTCATTTTACAGCATACATACTTCTCTGACTATATTGTACGGTTCTATCATCACTTTTGCAACAAAATTTTTATGAATTTTTTACCCACATCGTTACCTGTTACTATTCACAGTCAATGTCATTTACCTAAGAGAAAGGTATCCCAAAAACTACGTTTAGAAACAAAAATGAGGGGCTATCTGTTTTATTTTTTAATTGCGATTGATGGAAAAGCATGATGACAAGACCAATTCCACTGTTTTTTATAAAATGACGCCACTTTACTTGTTCTGCCCTGATAAAGATCGTAGAAAGCTATATTTTATCAAGCTTTAGAAAATTTCAAAACTTATAAACTGGTGTAAAATATAATAGAATTCTCTGAAATTTGCATATAAAAATTATGCTCCCGATATATACTAATAAAAAAACACCACACAGAAAGGATTCCTATACATGTGTACAGCAGCTACTTACAAAACAAAAGACTTTTACTTTGGACGCACTTTGGATTACGATTTTTCCTACGGCGAGAAAATCGTCGTCATGCCGCGCCGTTTTCCCCTTACGTTCCGTACCATGGGCTCCATAACCTGCCACTATGCTATGATTGGCACGGCGCACATCGAAGAAGGATCCCCGATGTTTTACGATGCCGCCAATGAAAAGGGCCTTGCCATGGCAGGCTTAAACTTTGTGGGAAACGCCGTTTACCGGGATGAAGAAGCAGGCAAGGACAATGTAGCGACCTATGAATTTATTTCCTGGATTTTAAGCCAGTGCGCCAATGTAGCCGAAGCAAGGGGGCTGTTGCAGAATTTAAACCTTACTAACGCTGCCTTGCGCAAGGATCTGCCAGCCGCACAGCTCCACTGGATCATTGCCGACCAAAACGCCTGCCTCACCGTTGAATCTGTTGAAAACGGTATTCAGATTTATGATAACCCGGCTGGCATTCTGACGAACAATCCGCCGTTTGACGAGCAGATGTTCCAATTGAATAATTATATGAGCCTTTCTCCAAAATCCCCGCAGAATCTCTTTTCTGACCGACTTCCTCTGCACGTCTACAGCCGCGGCATGGGCGCTTTGGGACTTCCGGGGGATCTATCCTCTCAGTCCCGGTTTATACGGGCTGCATTTGTCCGGATGAATTCTGTTTCCGGTGATTCGGAGACGGAGAGCGTCAGCCAGTTTTTCCACATCCTAGGGGCGGTCGATCAGCCGCGGGGATGCTGTGAAGTGGACAGCGGGAAGTATGAGGTTACGCTTTATACCTCCTGCTGCAATACAGAAAAAGGCATTTATTATTACACGACCTATGACAATCATCAGATTTCCGCCGTCCGCCTGTTCCGTGAAGCATTGGACAAATCGTCCCTGGCCGCTTATCCGCTGATTGCAAAGGAACAGATTCGCCTGCAGAATTAGCGCCCGGATCCAACAAAGAGGCGCAATCCCCGTAAAATAAAGGGATAGCGCCTCACCTAATACCTCGTATATATGTCTCCCCGGTTCCCGGCATCTACAACATAAACAATCAACCTTCCATTGTCTACTGAATATATGATCCGAAAATTACCAACACGCAATCTCAACAAACCCTCCTGGCCTTTTAACCGCTTTATATCTTCACCGTTTGGAAGCTGTTCTATTGCGTATGCAATTCTTTTTCTTTCATTTAGGGGTAGCTTATCTATAAATTTCTTTGCTTTCTTTTTAATAATAATACGATACATCAGACAAGCCCCCACTCTTTTAAGCAATCCTCAAATGGAATGTCTTCTTTGTCCTCATTAGGAGCATTTTCATAATTTTCAATCATTCTTTGACAAAATGCATCGTCTGCTTCCTCATCAGCAGCTACGCCCTGAACATATGCAAGCACATAACCAATTTTATAATCTGGTATAATGTCTAATAACTCAATGATTCTTTCTCTATTACTCATGCGCTATTACCTTCCTTTTCATTGATGTTCTAATTATAACAGGTTACACGGTATTTTCAAGCATGAGGTTACGCTCTATACCTCCTGCAGAATTAGCGCCCGGATCCAACAAGAGGATAACTGTCCCTGTCACAGTCTGCCTCTTACCTTATTCTACAATCCCGCTTAGATTCCCGTAGCCTGCATCCTCCACGAGCTGCTTTACGCCGTCTAAAACTTCCTCCTTAGAATAATGATTCTCCTCTAAAAGCTCCTCCTCCATTTCACTTAAGTGCTGATAAAACAGAGCTGCGGCGGCAACTTCGTTTTTGTTGCTGTAATCAATGCCATCAAGCAAAATATTCTCCGCCTCATTGATCTTCCCCCCATCGGCCATGGAGAGCAAATCATCTAATGTCATTCCGGACACCTCGTATTTATTTTCCATTTCCTGCTCCACAGAAACGTAATTCTTTCCCAGCATCAGTGAAAACAGCAGACGTACCGTCTCCTTAATGATCCGCATGATATAATCCTTTTCGTCCTCAAAATTCATATGAAACTACCTCCTTTCATTTGTCTCTTTTTTATACCAGCTCCACATCCTGCAGCAGCCCGTCCCCGTCCGCCGCCGCCGTCGCCAGCTCGTCGCACCGTTCGTTCTGGGGATGCCCGTCATGTCCCTTCACCCAGTGGAAGGTTATCTGATGCGGCTGCTTTAACGCAAGAAGCTTTTTCCAGAGATCGACATTTTTCACCGGTTTGCGATCCGCCTTCTTCCAGCCCCTTTGAATCCAGCTGTCCACCCATCCCTGGTTAAACGCGTCCACCAGATACTTCGAATCCGAATACAGTGCAATCTCGCACGGCCCGTTTAAGCATTCCAATGCCCGGATTACGCCCATCAGCTCCATACGGTTATTTGTCGTCCTCTGGTAGCCTGCCGAAATCTCCTTGACATGCAGCTCTCCCTTTGGATCCACGTATTCGAGTACCGCCCCGTAGCCTCCCGGCCCGTCCGGGTTTCCTCTGGCCGCTCCGTCTGTATAAATCGTCACCTTTCTCATAATTCGTACGCCTCGTTCTCTCCTGAAATATCGACTAACCGCCTTGCAAACGCCCCGTTGGAAATCTTCGCCTTAAACGCGGCAATCATGCTGTAATCCTGCCACATATGCATGGGAAAAACCGCCTTTGCATCTACATGCTCCATAAAATACAAAAGTCCCTCCTCCGCATATTTTTTCTGCCTTGAATCAAACGGCACAAACGCCACGTCGATTTCATAATCCGCCAGCTTATGGATCTCATGCTTATAGGCCCGCGCCTCCTTGCCGTTGACCAAATCTCCCGCGCCGTCCCATTTCCAGAGGTTCAAATCCCCGGCATG
>CANDKL010000193.1 GCA_947385255.1 uncultured Roseburia sp.
GATCCAATGCGCCCTCAGCGATACCAAGTGCCTGTGCAGCGATACCGATACGTCCGCCGTCTAATGTATGCATAGCGATTGGGAAGCCCTTGCCTTCCGGCCCTAAGAGGTTCTCCTTCGGAATCCTGCAGTCTTCAAAAATCAGCTCATAGGTGGAGGATCCGCGGATACCCATCTTCTTCTCTTTCGTACCGAAGGAGAAGCCCGGAGCGCCCTTATCTACGATAAATGCAGAGAAGTTCTTTTTCCTTCTTCCCCTTTTGTCTGTTACTACGCTTGTAATGGCGATTACGATATAAACATCTGCTACCTTACCGTTTGTAATGAAGCATTTGGATCCGTTTAATACCCATTCGTCGCCGTCTAAAACAGCTTTGGTCTGCGCACCCTGTGCGTCGGTGCCTGCGCCCGGCTCCGTTAATGCGAATGCGCCTAATTTCTCACCGCATGCCAGCGGTTTTACATATTTCTGCTTCTGCTCCTCGGTACCATAGGTCAAAATCGGATCAATGCAAAGGGATGTATGTGCAGACACTACAACGCCGGTAGTCGCACAAACCTTAGAGAGCTCCTCTACGCACATAACGTATGTAAGAGGGTCGCATCCCTGTCCGCCGTATTCCTTTGGAACCGGAATCCCAAGGAAACCTAACTTCTGCATTTTCTTTACTGTTTCCACCGGGAATTCTTCTGTCTCATCTACTTCCTGAGCCAGAGGTTTCACTTCGTTTTCAGCGAATTCTTTAAATAAAGATCGCGCCATTTCATGTTTTTTATCTAAACCGAAATCCATGATTCACATTCCTCCATGTCATATTATTTTAAAACAAATATCTGCCGCAACGGCAGAAAATCCAGCCGTTACGGCCAAACGGTGCAGTGCCAGGGCTACTGTGCATCCACCGGTGTCTTTGTACGATCTGCATTGTAAATATAGAAGCCCTTTCCGCTCTTGGCGCCAAGGTTGCCGCCGCGTACCATCTTGCGGATCAGCGGGCACGCACGGTACTTGCTGTCGCCGGTCTCATTGTAAAGCACGTCCATAATGGCAAGGCAAATGTCAAGGCCGATAAAGTCGCCCAGCTCAAGCGGTCCCATCGGATGATTCGCACCTAATTTCATCGCTGTGTCGATGCCTGCGATATCGGAAACGCCTTCCATTTTGATAAAGGCTGCTTCGTTGATCATCGGAATTAAGATACGGTTTACAACAAAGCCTGCGGCTTCATTTACCTGTACCGGATTCTTTCCGATTTCTACGGAAATCTTTTTGATCGCATCTACGGTCTCTGCCGGAGTATTCACGCCTGCGATTACCTCAATAAGCTTCATGCGGTCTGCCGGGTTAAAGAAATGCATCCCAACCATCGGACGGGTAAGGCCGTTGCCGATTTCCGTAATGGAAAGGCTGGATGTATTGGAAGCGAAGATACACTCCGGCTTGCAGATTTTGTCCAGCTCGGAGAAGGTCGTCTTCTTTACCTCCATATTCTCAAAAGCAGCTTCTACAATCAGATCACAGTCTGCGCAGAGGTCTTCCTTTAAGCCCGGCGTAATCTTAGCGAGGATACCGTCCACTGCATCCTGCGTCATTTTGCCTTTTTCCACAAGTCTTGCATAGCCCTTCTGGATCTTGGCTTTTCCGCCGTCAGCCCACTCCTGCTTGATATCGCAGAGCGCTACTTCGTAACCGTCAACCTGGGCAAATGCTTTTGCAATTCCCTGTCCCATGGTGCCTGCACCGATAACTCCTACTTTCATGATTCCTGATCCTCCTTAAAAATTTATGATAGTCTTAATCTCTTTCTACGATAGTCGCGCAGCCCATACCGCCGCCGATGCAGAGGGTAGCAAGGCCCTTCTTCGCATCTCTCTTCTGCATCTCGTGAAGCAGTGTAACAAGGATACGGCATCCTGACGCGCCAACCGGATGTCCAAGTGCAATCGCGCCGCCGTTTACATTTACCTTGTCCATATTGAAGTTCAAATCCCTTGCAACTGCGATGGACTGTGCGGCAAATGCTTCGTTTGCCTCCACCAGATCCATGTCGTCAATGGTAAGGCCTGTACGCTCGAATACCTTCTTTGTAGCCGCTACCGGGCCGATTCCCATGATGGTCGGATCGACGCCGCCAAGCGCGCCTGCAACCCAGGTAGCCATCGGAGTTACGCCGAGCTCCTTTGCTTTTTCTTCGCTCATTACAACGATTGCCGCAGCTCCGTCATTGATACCGGAAGCATTGCCTGCCGTTACTAAGCCGCCGTCCTTGCCGGAGCAGCATTTTAAGTTTGCAAGGCCTTCTGCCGTTGTGCCCGGACGCGGGCCCTCGTCCTTTGCAAACATCACGGTTTCTCTCTTTACCTTCACCGGTACCGGAACGATTTCGTCATCAAATCTGCCTTCTGTAACAGCCTTCTCACACTTCTGCTGGCTGTTTGCGGAGAATGCATCTAATTCTTCGCGGGTAATTCCGTATTTATCACATACGTTTTCTGCCGTAATCATCATGTGGTAATGGTTGAATGCATCGGTCAAAGCGTCGTTTACCATGGTATCTACGATCGTCGCATTGTTCATACGGTATCCGAAACGCGCTTTGGTCATTGCATACGGAGCCATGGACATATTCTCCATACCGCCGGCAACTACAATATCAGCCTGTCCGGACATGATTAAGGTGGCAGCTTCATTGACGCACTTAAGGCCGGAGCCGCATACTACGTTTAAGGTAAATGCCGGAACCTCGACCGGTAAGCCCGCTTTAATGGAAGCCTGACGCGCCACGTTCTGGCCCTGTGCAGCCTGGATAACGCACCCCATCATCACCTCATCCACCTGCTCCGGCTTCACGCCTGCCCTATTCAATGCCTCTTTGATTACAATAGCGCCTAAATCAGCCGCCGGAGTGTTGCTTAACGCGCCGCCCATTTTACCGATCGCTGTACGGCATGCACCTGCTAAAACTACTTTTTTTGCCATTTTTTCGTCTCCTTATCCATTTTTTAATGATTCCGAAAGCTGTTAATTTTTTAACAATCATTTTTAAAAAAATAATTCCCCAATTCCAGCTTCTCTGATAACTTTTACCCAATAACAGTACCATATTTCCCCCTTTAATGCAAGAAATATTTGCGTGTTATTCGGGGCTTTTTTGCGGAATCCGGAAGATGGATTGTTTAATAAAACACATGATTTCCTATGACGGTTCCGTTTACACCGGAGGATGCCCTGCAGAAATACAGGCAGTTTATGTTTGTGCTGCCGGAAAGCGCTGCCTGCGCCGCCTGGGTACAGCTGCCGGCTGCGCCTCTTGACAATACCATGGCAAATCTTCCGCTTGCGACGGGTGCGAACTGTCCGCCCTGATAGATGACGCCGGAAATTGTGTTCGGAAAGCTGCCGCTTCTTACGCGGTTGACAACGACGCTTGCAACGGCCCACTGGCCTTCGTAGCTTTCCCCTCCGGCCTCGCATTCTACCAAAGCGGCAAGCATTGCAAGATCACTGGCATTTGCCGTGACGCTTCCGCCGCCTGAAGGCGCGGGGGTATCCTGCTTTGTGCCTCCTGTGCTTCCGGCATTTCCGGTATCTGACGCGGTCCCCTGGGAGGCCTTTTTTTGCTCCGCGGCCTTTTTCCTGGCCTCCTCCTGCTTTTTTTTCTGCTCGGCGGCTCGTCTGGCCTCCTCGGCCTTCTGGCGCTCCAGCTCCTCCTCGTAGGCTTTCATTTTTGCAATCTGCGTGTCGTAGCTGCTCACCTCGCTCTGGGCGCCGGATATTTCACCCTGCTTTGCGGTTATGTTCTCCTGCGTTTTTGCAATTAAGCCGTTTACCTCTTCCTTTTTCTGTTCCATGCTCTCCTGCAGGGCTACCAGCTCTGTTTTTTCGTTTTTCAGGGCTTCCTTTTTTTCGGTAATCTCCCGGCAGGTGTTTTCGTATTTTTCTAACATTTCTCTATCGTAGCGGTTGATTTCTTCTACGTACTCTGCTTTGTTTAAAATCTCTGCCATGGAATTGCTGCCTAAAAGTACCGATACGACGTCTACGCCGCCTCTTTCGTAGATAAAACGGATTCTGGCCTTCATACTTTCGTATTGGGCGTCCTTTGTACTTTCTGCGTCTGCAAGCTCCGCTTTGGCGGTTTTGATCTGGGATTTCTTTTCCTGGATCTGAACCTCCAGATCGTTAATCTGAGCCGAAACGTCAGAGAGCTGCCGGTTAAATTCGGCCAGCTCACCCTGCAGGATATTCTCCTGCTCCTTTAGCGCGCCGACCTTTTCCTGCGCATCCTTTTTCTGCTGCTCAAGCTCGTCAATTTTCCTGCCGGCTTCTTTTAATTTGCTGCTCGTCTGGGAGGCCGATACATGAAAGGATGCTGCCAGTATCACGATACCTGCCGACAAATATGCCATTCTGAATAAACGCTTTCTTTTGTGCCTGTCTGCCATAATGCTCCTCTTCTTCTAACGCACCGAAAGGGCGCGTATTTTCCCGTTGTTTATAAATTTTTACTTTTTTCTACAGTATAACCGATTGTTTTCTTGCGTTCAATATGCTATATTAATATTAATCAGATTTTTCCCTGAGATATAACCGATAAGGAGTGTGAAGATATTTTATGCAATTTGTAGAAATCAAAGATTTAAAACCCGGAATGCGCCTGGCCAAGCCGATTTACAACAAAATGGGTGTTATGCTCTATGACCGCAATACATCCTTAGCCGCTTCCGGTATTAAGAACATTGAGAATTTCGGCCTGATCGGCCTCTTTATTTTAGAGCCGGCCGAGCCGCTTCCGCCGCTTTCCGAGGAGGAGCTTCGGTTTGAACAGCATCAGACCGTTTATATGTTCCAGATTCGGAAGGTCATGCATCTTTTGCAGAACAACAATGAACCGGAGTCGCTTTCCGAACTGGTAGAGGACATTTTAAAGCATTACGGCACCATGGATCACAAGCTGCGTTTTACGCAGATCCTGCGCAGTTCTGCGGATTTCGTATACAAACACTCCATCAGTACCGCTATTCTTTCCGCTATGATGGCAAATGTACTTGGTTATTCGGAACGGGAAAAGGAGAACCTGGTAACGGCTGCCCTGCTGTACGATATGGGGTATCTGTTTGTTCCGCGTTATATTCTGGATAAGAAGGATGAGCTTGAGGAGAATGACCGGCGGATTATCCAGGAATGCCGCAGAAGGGGCTTCCAGCTGCTCTATCCGGATGTGAATAAATACCTGCTCAGCACGGAGGTGCTCAATACCATCCAGCAGACGCATGCAATTCTGGCTGCGTCCCCGGATGAGCTGCAGGGGAAAAGCTTTTCGAGGAATGCGCTGGTGCTTACCGTCGCCGATATGTTCGACCAGCTCACAGCCATGAACTTACACCACGCGCCCGTTTCTGAGATTGCCGCGATCCGGCGGCTCCGCCAGCAGCCTCAGCTGTACAATGCACAGGCCGTTTCGGCGCTTGCACACTGTATCCAGATTTTACCGTCCGGCTGCAGCGTCGATTTGACCAACGGAGAGAAGGCTATCGTTTTGGTTGAGAATCCGAGCAATTTCATGGCTCCGCTGATTTTAACCATCAAAGACAACAAGACATATGATCTGAGCGATCCGGAGGTTGCCAAGAAGATTCGGATTGCCGATATTATGAAGACCATGGATAACCGTATCGTGGTGGACGAGGATACGCTTAAGCAGTTTTCCTCCGATTCCAGGCTTTCGGCTACGCTGACGCGCTACCAGAAGCGCATGAAGAAGAAGATGGCGGAATCCTACGATTTCAGCTTATTATAAGAAAAAGGCAGCGGCACATCATCCGGATGGTATGTGCCGCTGCTTTTTATTATTTGTTCTATATAAATCTAAGATATGAAGTTTGCTGCAAGGGGAACAGGAAGGGTTTCCACTTCAAAGCAGGACAATATCGTAAAGCAGCCTCACACTGCCTTTACTTTGCAGCGCTTTTTATAACATGCGATCCCATATTTTAAAATCGTTTCCATCCCTTCTTCATATAATTCCTCATCATACTTGCTTTTTGCAATTTGTTCTATCGCTTCTTTGCATCCTTTTTCCAGATCGCCATCGTGTGCGTATTTCACCTCGATGATGATCCCCGCTTCGCCGTCCGCGG
>CANDKL010000194.1 GCA_947385255.1 uncultured Roseburia sp.
TGTGCTCTTCCGATCTCTGCGGAATATCGTACGCCTGTATCCTTATGACGTTTCCCCGAACGTGGATACAACCGGAGACGGGCTGGCGGACGACGGAAGCCTGCGCGGATCCAGTGAACTCGTCGCCGCGCGGATCCGGGACGAGATTCAGGGGAAAGTCAATGAGGCCGGAATTGAGATTGTAGACGCACGGATTACATACCTGGCATATGCACCGGAAATTGCGGCTGTGATGCTCCAGAGGCAGCAGGCGTCCGCCATTATCGACGCGCGGAAAATGATTGTGGACGGAGCTGTCGGCATGGTAGAAATGGCGCTGGAACGCTTGGACGAAAAGGGCACGGTAGAATTGGATGAGGAACGCAAGGCGGCAATGGTCTCCAATCTCTTAGTCGTACTCTGCGGCAACCACGACGCGCAGCCTGTCGTCAACTCCGGCAGCCTGTATTAATGGCAGACAATAAAAAGAAGCAGATTCCGCTCAGACTCTCGCCAAAGCTTTACAACGCCATTGCCGCCTGGGCGGAAGACGATTTTCGATCCGTAAACGGCCAGATTGAATACCTTCTGACCGAATGCGTAAAGCAGCGCAAAAAGAACGGAAAATACGTCTCTGATGAGCTGGATGTGCCGCCGGAGCTGGATATCTGAAGTTTTACCCTGTACATCCTTTACATTTTTACCGCCTGTCTGTATAATAAATATAGCACAGACAACGATTCTAAAAGGCAGGTGAGCATATGACAGAAAAGGAAATGATCAAAATATCGATCGAAGAATTTGCCAGAATCCAAAGATATATGCTGGCAGCAGACAAAGAATCGGAACTATACAAAATGATAAAAGGCAGATATATCGAGCTGAAAGTGATACTGACCTCCTCCGGCGTGAATATCTCCGAATTAGACGTTATCAAAGAGTAACACCCATATGTAAAAGAGGCTGTCAGGAACTGGCACTGTTCCTGGCAGCCCTTTTTTCATAAAAAATAGTTAGAAATCCACTTCCGTGTCATAGTAGCAGCACTTCAGCAGCTTCTCCATATCCTCCTGGCTTGGCTGGCGCGGGTTCGAACCTGTGCAGGCGTCTAAAATTGCATTGGCCGCAATCTCAGGCAGCCTCTCTAAGAATACATCTTCCGGTACGAAGCCCTGATCGCACGGATAGCTGTCCGGCCCGTAATTTTTGATGCAGTGCGGGATATTTAAGTCGTCGTTCATCTTCCTTAAATATGTAATCAGCAGATCCACTTTTTCATCCAGCGTCTCTCCGCCCAATCCCATAAAATCAGCAATTTCACCATAGCGCTTCTTCGCCGTTTCATCCTTGGCGTTGTATGCGATTACCTTCGGCAAATACATGGCATTGGCCGCGCCGTGGATGATATGTGCGCCGTGATCTGCAAATACCGCGCCGGTCTTGTGCGCCATGGAATGCACGATGCCAAGGAGCGCGTTGGAAAACGCCATGCCGGCTAAGCACTGCGCATTGTGCATGGAATCCCGCTTTGCCATGTCTCCATTGTAAGAATCCACCAAATCGCGCTGGATCATCTTAATCGCATGTAACGCCAGCGGATCCGTATAGTCGCAGTTCGCCGTAGATACATATGCTTCCACCGCGTGCGTCATCGCGTCCATACCGGTATGCGCTACCAGCTTCTTCGGCATCGTCTCTGCCAAATCCGGATCGACAATCGCCACATCCGGTGTAATCTCAAAATCGGCAATCGGATATTTGATCCCCTTCTGATAGTCGGTAATGATGGAGAATGCCGTAACCTCCGTCGCTGTCCCGGATGTGGAGGAAATCGCACAGAAATGCGCTTTCTTACGCAGCGCCGGGATGCCGAACACCTTACACATCTCTTCGAAGGTGATGTCCGGATATTCGTATTTGATCCACATCGCTTTGGCTGCGTCAATCGGAGAACCGCCGCCCATTGCGATAATCCAGTCCGGTTCGAATTTTGCCATTGCTTCCGCGCCCTTCATCACGGTTTCTACCGACGGATCCGGTTCAATGCCTTCAAAAACCTCTACCTCCATGCCTGCCTCTTTTAAATATTCTACCGCGCGGTCCAAAAACCCAAAACGCTTCATCGAGCCTCCTCCGACACAGATAATGGCCTTCTTCCCGGTAAAGGACTTTAATGCCTCTAACGAACCCTTGCCATGATATAAATCGCGCGGTAACGTAAATCTTGCCATTTGTAAATACCTCCTTAAAATCCAATCTGTTTTGACTGCTTTCCTGTGAATTGTTTGGCACAAATTCAACTTATACTATACCAAATTTCACAGAATTATACAACCCAATAATAAAAGTTCACGAAAAAGTTGTAAAATATTGACAGCGCTCGTTTTTTTGTTGTATAACTATATAGAACAATGTATGGCGGCTTTACCGGCAGGATTGCCGCAGCGCCAAATATGAAAATATCATTATCAGGAGGACTATCTATGCAACTGATTCAGGCAAAAGATTATGAGGACATGGGCCGCAAAGCGGCAAATATTATTTCCGCGCAGGTGATTATGAAGCCGAACTGCGTACTTGGGCTTGCAACCGGTTCTTCGCCCTTAAGCACCTACGCAAACCTCGTCAAATGGTGCAAAAACGGAGATTTGGATTTTTCAGAGGTTTCCTCCGTCAACCTGGACGAATACCGCGGACTGACGGCGGACAACGATCAGAGCTACCGTTATTTTATGAATACCAACCTCTTTGACCAGATCAATATTGACAAGTCAAGGACTTTCGTACCGGACGGCACCGAACCGGATGCCGACAAGGCCTGCAGGAACCACGATGCAATCATCGAAAAGCTCGGCGGCATTGATTTACAGCTGCTTGGCATGGGCTTAAACGGCCATATCGGCTTTAATGAGCCGGCCAGCGAATTCCCGACGGGAACCCATTGCGTCGATCTGACCCAGAGCACGATTGAAGCCAATTCCAGGTTCTTTGCATCCATTGACGACGTTCCGACCCAGGCATACACCATGGGCATCAAAAACATCATGCTGGCAAAGAAGATCCTCGTCATCGTCAGCGGCGCCAATAAAGCGCAGATCGTAGCGGACGCCTTTTTAGGGCCTGTTACACCTGAGGTTCCCGCTTCTATCCTGCAGATGCATCCGGATGTTACCGTTGTAGCGGACGCAGACGCTTTAGCCATCTATTCAGAACGCGTAAAGGCATAGCCTTTTTCTCAAAAAAATACCGTACGGCAATCGCTGTACGGTATTTTTCTTTGTAAATTTTTACTTATTTTTTTATTTTGACCGTTTTCGCCTGTCCCTTCTTTGCCAGAAGCGTTTTATACTTCTTATACTTTCCTGCCGGAACCTTGATCTGCGCTTTTTTGTAAATTCCCTGGAACGCATTCTTGCCGACGGATTTCAGGGATGTGCTCTTTAGGGTAAGCTTTGTCAGCTTGCTGCAGTTTGCAAACGCCTTGCTTCCGATGCTCTTAAGCTTCGTGCCGTTTATGGTGACGGCCTTAAGCCTCGCACAGCCTGCAAATGCATTTTTGCCGATGGACTGCACATTTTTGCCAAGCTTAGCGCTCGTCGCCTGCTTGTAATTCTTAAATGCGTTGTTGGCGACTGCCGTTATCTGATACGTGCTGCTGCCCAGCTTTACCGTATCCGGAACGTTAATCTTTTTCACCTTTTTGTTCTTTGCCTTCGTAACGGTTACGGTCCTTTTCGCCAGACTGGTCACCCGATACGAATAGCCCTTGCTGGTATAAACCTTTCCTTCTTCGATCCCGTCCGTCTGCGGCGCCGGATCCGGCGTCTGTGCCGGCGGCGTCTTTGGATCCTCCGGAACAATCGGAACGATTGGATCGTCCGGTTCATCCGGATCGGGCCGCTCTACAACGCCCTCCATAAGTAAGGAAAATCTTGCATTCTGCAGTGCATACAGCGCCTGATAGCATGCATTCTGTGTACTGCCCGCGTCTTCCAATACCTGCTTCGCCTGCTCCTTTGCCGTTTTCAATGCCTCCCAGGTTTCTTTGGTGTATTTGGACGCTGCCGACTCCTGCGGTGCAAGAGAAAGCTCTGCCTTAAGCGTTTCTTTGATATCCGGCAGAACCAGCTCATCCAAATCGGAAAGCTTGAATTTGGCCTGTTTGATGTAGCACAAATCGTTATATACATTGTAATTGGGCAGGCTCTCGGAATATTCCCGATCCCAGTGCCCGTACGTATCCATAATAAAGGTTCCGTCCTTCTGAACGACCAGTCCGGTATAGCCGGTGTCGCCTGATTTGGCGTTCGCGGTCCAGTCCTCACAGAGGAGAATGCGGTACTGCCCTTCCTCCTGGTTCATGATGTCGTCATACGTACCGACCCACGCAATCCAGTCTCCAGCCAGCCAGTCAGACGGACCGTCAAACTGATGATTGCCGTTTAAGTCATAGCAGATTTCACGGAATGTGACAAGCAGCCTCTGGCCTGTCGGATCGGTCGGGTCGTACATGGCCTTATGGCGCTCGCCTGCCAAAGACCCCGGCAAATCCACCGGCTTGCTCCAGGTCTCTCCTTCGTCGTCCGAATAGAACATCGTCGCCGGGTTGTTATGGGACTGGCTTCTCGCCAGGCCGACAATTCGTTTGCCGTCCGGTGAACGGAACAGGCCCACTTCACAAATCTGGTATGTCTGCTCTATGGAGCGGTAATCACTTAAGTACGGCTCCGGCGCCGTCCACTGCTGATTGCCGTTTTCGTCAAAGGTCAGATAGGTTTTGTAATTGACAAAGGAGGTTCCGTTGTGGTAAACGCCCATCCACTTGTCCAGATAATTGCCGTTTTCATCCTTAAGCTGAATCAGGCTTGCCATCGCAACGACTGTTTCGTTGCGGCTGCCGCCGCTTAGTGTCTCGTGGAAGGTTTCAAACTCCGTCCAGCTTTCCCCGCCGTCTGTGGAAACAGAGGTGTCCCATCCGCCGGTCGGAGCGCCAAAATTCTGAGGCCTGCCGGAAATTAAGATGAGCTTTTCAGAGCCATCCGTCATATTCAGCTTATACAAGGTCGGCGTTTCATAGGAGGTCGCCCAGGACGCCGGAATATCCGTCTTTTCCTCCCAGGTTTCCCCTGCGTCGCGGCTGACCTGCATCACAATCGGTCCTACGCCGTGCCCGACCGGATAAACGGTAATCAGCGTGGTCTCATCCTCCAGCATAACCATATCCGGCTGGCCTAAGTAATGGCGTCCCTTTTCGTCGTTTTCATCCTTTTCAATATCCGAAAGGAATTCCTCCGGCAGCTTGTAATCCGTCAGCTGATTGCTGATTTGCAGTGTTTTTGTAACGGTTATACCGACCTCCTGTACAAAACCGGACGCCTTGTTTTTCAGTGTAATAACGGTTTTGCCCGGCTTCCTTGCCGTAACCCTTCCGTCTGCGTCCACGGCTGCAATCGAAGAATCGCCCGATGCATAGAGAATTGTTTTATCCGGCTTGCCGGTGATAAGCTTCACCGGAATCTGCCAGGCTTCACCGGCCTTTAAAGCTTTTTCGGTTTCTTCCAGATACATTCCCTCCGAGTCTGCCCGATCGTATACAAATTTGTTCGTAAGCTGCGCAATTCCGGCCTTAAAAGCATTCATTTCCTCCGCAAGCTGTTCCTTCGCCGCATCGTCCAGATACGATCCGCCGCGTGCAATCGTCTGAATGCCGTCGTAAAGGCCCTTGATTTCCTCCGCGTATTCCGGAGCTTCTGCTTCGATGTATTTTAATTTGTTGACGTCTCGGATTCCCTCTGCCATACGCTTTAAGCGCACAGAGTATTTGCTCTCCGGCTCTGCGGCGTCCTTTTCGTCCGGGAAAATCAAAAAGCAATCGCCCGCTTCAAACATACTGTGCGTGGTATCGTTTAACGGGTCCTCTACCCATGCGTCATAGGCCCAGCGCAAAAATCCTGCCGTCCCCATTTTGCCCGCATTGACAATCGACCAGTAGCTCTCTGCCGGCATGCTCAAGGAGAAATTGCCCGGACGGTGCCCCGTACAGGAATACAGCGTCGTACGAAGTCCAGCCTCCATCCTGTCGTTTAAAACCTGCTCAAATTCTGCCGGATGCGCCCATGCGGCCGTATCTCCTACATTCAAATCATCCACACGCAT
>CANDKL010000195.1 GCA_947385255.1 uncultured Roseburia sp.
CCAATTGCCGTCTCCAATGCCCGTACCCGTGAAAGCCGCTCCGTCTCGGAAAGGCTGCCGGGCGCATTTTTGACTGCCTGATAGGCCGCCTCAAACCGGGCGAAGCTTTCGGTATCGTAAAGATCCTTCTGCGCCAGTAAGGGCTCTGCTTTTGCAAGGCCCGCATGGACAAGCTCGGCCACATACGCTTCCCTGGCGTCCGAAAGCTCGGCCAATGCCCCGTCTGCCTCGCTCTGTCCCGCCATAACATCCTTAAGCACCGCGTTTGCAGCTGCGGCGCTTTCCTTCAGACGGGCGCCGGCCCCTGCTGTATTCCATGTAATCCCTTCCCGCGTCAGTAAGGTCTCCGCGCTCCGGCATCCGATGGACAGCGCTGTTTTATCTACGCTTTCGTATACCTTCATCTCATAAATACAGTAATCACTGGCTCCGGACTTGCGCTGTACGCCCTGCATCTTCACATAACGTGCCTCGACCGCATCGAAGGTATCCTCCGTCCATGCGCCGGTGTTTCCGGTTACGGATTTTACGGTTGTCCATTTGCTGCCGTCCAAAGATACCTCCAGATCATAAGAATCCGCATACCGGTTTGCCTCCCAGTCAATCACTACCTTTGAAATATTCCTTGTCTGCCCCAGATCCACCAGCAGGAAATCTGCCGCGTTGTCCGAGGAATTCCACCTGGACTCATTTGAAGCGGAAGCGCCTTCCACGCCTGCGATATGGCCGTCTCCGTCCGTTGCCTTCCAGCCCGGATACAGACGCATCTGATCGCCCAGATAGGAGGAATTTTGATTGTCTGCAT
The DNA here is from genome assembly GCA_947385255.1 of uncultured Roseburia sp. Lineage (GTDB taxonomy): Bacteria > Bacillota > Clostridia > Lachnospirales > Lachnospiraceae > Roseburia_B. The sequence goes on from CANDKL010000195.1 coordinate 806, forward strand.
AGGCTCTGCGGTTTCTTGCCACATCGACCTCGTGTGCGCCGTCAGTTCCTTCCGCTGCCAGCTCCTCCGGCATAAGCGCTTTGTTATAGGCGCGGATGTTTCCGATACAGCCGTAGAAATCGGTTCCAATCGTATTCATCGGAAATACAAATGTCGTACGGAAATTGTTATCCGCATCGGTCCAGGTGCTTGCATCGATACGGCCGCCGTGATCCGGATCGCTGGCCGCCGCATACAGGATCTTCCGGAATACGCCGTCTACATACAGCTTGGTCACCTGATAGGTTCCGACAACGGTAATGCGGTGCTTTTCGCGTTCCGGCACCTGATATCCAAACGACTGTGTAAAATAATCACGGTTTAAGCCCAGCTCCCCGTTTAGGCCCGCCACCTGCAGCCTGCCGTCGTAGCCGCTAAACAATGCGGATTCCTTCGTATTCGCTTCCGCATTGTCCAGGTATACGTCAAAGCTCATCGTATACGGATAGCCCAGGCTGGTCAGCGGTGTTTCGATTGTGGTCGCTCCGTCAAATTCCAGCATGGTTTCTCCGTCTATGGAAACGGTTCTGCCGCCTGTTACCTTGCCGTGATATCCGTTTCCGCTGGCGTCGTATACCGTTGTCTGGTCTTTGGAGAGATTGTCAAAGCTGTAATCCAAAACGATGTTGGATTTGCTGTCTATCCGGTTTGCAATCTGCGTACCGGGGCCCTCACGCAGACGGTCAAAGGTCTGCTCGTAGTCTAAAAAGGTCGCATCCTCCTTTGTTCCTCCCCAGGTCTTTTCGCTAAGCATTGCGGCCAGGCGCACATAGCGCTCGTTCAAGTCAGCCTCTGTGATTCCCTCCCGGTTCTCGTCTCCCCAAAGAACGGCTTTTGCACCGAGCAGAAGCGGCTCGCCCTTTTCCGTGCGGACGCTTCCATTGAAGATCACCGGATCCCAATTGTAATAGACGTATTCCTCATTGACCATATCCTTATGATACCGGCCCGGCGTCGTATACATATAGGGCTGCGGTATGTTAATGACACGGAACCCTTCTGCAATCCTTGCCAGCGGCGATTCCTCACTGGTATTCCAGACCTCGATGATAATATCTTTATTGACCTCGGTATTTCCGGGGAAGTTGTTTAAGGAGCCCCACATACGAACCTCCTTACCGTACTTTTCACCCAGAAGCTCCTGCATAAAGTTCATATAACGCCGGAATGCATTGCCCTTGCTGTGATCCCAGTACTCGTCCACGCCGGCGTTTACCGTCCCTGCTTTTACCAGCGGATCACTGCCGCCTAAGTATTCATCAAACAGCGCCGTCATGAAAATCTTCGCATTGACTGCATTCTGCCGTTCCTCTTCGTCGCTGCTCTCGTCGTCAATCGACAGAAGCTCAAAATAATCCGGATTTTGAATGTAAAAGGACGCCCCGTCCAAAAGCTCTCCATTCCTATCCAGATAATCCGAACGCTCGAGATAGCCGTGATCCACCAGGGCTTTGATTACCTCTTCCTGGTTTTCGTAGACATATTTAGTATACGGTGTGGAATGCCCGGGCGTATCCAGCTCCATCAAAAGCTCAACGCCGCGGTCCGCTGCATCCTGCTGTAAGCCGGCATACTGCTCCTTGGTGTAATACAGCTCGCCGTCCTTGCCCGTATGCGTCCCATAATAATACTCATAACGCCCCTCATTATCCGTCGGCCGCATAAATTTCGAATCCATCCGCGCAAGCGACGGGAACAGCTCGGACTCTAAGCGGTGGGAAGCCTCGACCTCCTTCCACTCCTCATATTTTGCTGAAAATGCCGGCTCCGACCACTGGTTATCGTTTAAATGCAGCTGCATCTCATTGATTTTATACCATTTTAAAATTTTGGAGTAATCCTCCAAAAACTGGAATCTGGTTGGGATACGCGCCACGTCAAATGTAAGGCCGCGCACCGCATACAGCGGATAGTCGCGGATAACCCCCTTTGGAACCTTTGTATGGGATGCATCCTGATAGAGAATCTGCTCTACCGTAACCGTCCCGTACAAAATGCCTGTCCTTGTCGAGGAATAAATCCGGATGCCGTTCTCTCCGTTCACCAGAAGATAACCTTCCTCACCGGTTCCGTAGATATCCTCTGCCTGCGATTCCAGATAAATATCCTTTGCCCCCGCATTGCTGCCCTGCCGGATCGAAAGCTCCCATCCGCAAATCTCCTTCAAATCCGCCTGCAGCTCTTCTGCAACGCCCATCAGATCCGCATTTGCCGCGTCATTTACCACAATCACAGAATCCTCCGCCAGAGTAAAATCGCCTTCATAGCCGTACCATTCCTGAATGGTCGGAAGCACCTTCGGCGTCTGGTTCGGATTCTGTATCTGTGGAAACAGCTCCGGGAATTCCTCTGTATTCCCCGGTACGGTTACCGTAAAATTCTTCTTCGCCGTATCGGAAGCATCCGTCCGGCTCGTTGCCTTCAAAATCACGTTAAAGCTGCGATCTCCAATCCGGCACGGCGCAAGCTGTCCGTCGTCTGTGATCCGCCTGTCTACCTCGCTCCCGTAAACCGCAATTTCATAGCCCTCCACCTGCGGAATCGAAAGCTCGGTATCTCCCTTAGAGACGGAAAGCGCCGTAATCTGATTTAACGCGTCCCTGGCGCTGGATACGCTGGTATCCACCTTTCCCTGCGTTCCTATAACCTCGATCTCCTTTACCGAAATCGCATTGCCCGCCGCAAAGGAATTGAGCTCATTAAAATAAAACCGTACATACCGTTTCAGCTCCGGCACGTCTGCTCCGGAAATCGTATCCACGCGATTCGTCGTGGTATTATCCGCCTCGTGCGTAACCGTATGCAGATCCTGCCAGCTGCCGTCCGCTCCGCTTTCACTGGTCTGGATCACATAATCCGTACTCCAGACCTTTAAATGAAACGAAATCCGAATCGACTCCACCGTCGTCTTATCCGCTTTCAAATCAATCGAAAGCCACTGCGGCCCGACGTCGCCGGACCCCTTCATATTGCCGCCGGACCACCTGCTGTCCGCAGACGAGCTGTCCCCGTCTACCGCCTTGTCGCCGGTCCACTGGCCTTCTACCTCAAGCGCCGAAACCTCAACCGGCTTATTCAAAGCCACATTTTCCGCCGCCTTCGCCTGTAAAAGCCCCTCCGTACCCGGTCCAAAAAAGCTCTGGCAAAGCAGCGCCGCTGCCAGCACGCCTGCCGTTACACAGTTTTTTAACCTCATAAAAAAATCCTCCCTCCTGGTTTTTTTATATCTTCATTATACCCTTAACCCTGCCGTTTGTACAGCAGGAAAACCTATTCGCCCGAAGCAATCTCCTTCATTTGACGATAAAGCTCCATATCGTCCTCCGTCACCCGGATATTAGAGGCAATCGTCTCCCCGTCCGGATGTATCATCTTTATCTCCAAAATTGTCCCCTCCCGAATCGGCGACCGCATCACCGCATCCAAAAACCTGGGAAACTTCGGATGATTCGAGGAAAATCTGTCCCAAATCCCTTTTAACATAAAAAATTTAGCCGGATTCATAGCTGCATGCTCCTTTCCTATTTCGCCGTCACCTTCGTTCCGTTCGACCAGTCCATTTCCGAACCAAGCATATAAACGTGCCCCTTTTCAATATTTGCATTCTGATACATCCCGTCCCCAGGGGAAAGCAGCTTCATCTCAAGCTGCCTGCTGCCCTTTTTTAAAACAGGCCTTCCTCTGTAAAATCGGTTGTCCGTTTCATCGTAAACCGATACCGTAATATTTGCCCTGGTTCGGCCGGACAGATCCCCGTTTTGTTCCGGAAACGCCAGCTGGGCCGCTACAATCTGCTCCGCCGTCAGCTTCTTCGTCAGCTTCACAATCATTTTCCCGTTCTTGCTGTTCGCCGTAACAGATGCAATCCGCATCACCCTCTTTGAGCCCGTGGAAACCGGATTGTTCGTCAGCAAAAACTGCCGCAGCAGCGCCTCCGCCGCCAGATAACGCCCTGCCTCCGGAACGGCAAGCCGTGCGCTCCGCTTCGGCTGCACGCGATCCTTCGAGGAGCGTTTCGCCGTATACAAAAACCCGTCATAGGACAAATCCTTTACGGCATACGCCCTGTAATCCTCCATATAATTTGTTTTTTTCTGATTCAGATGATAGGCCTTTGCTGCGTTTGGCTTCTTCGGAAGCCCCTTTGCAAGCGATTTTGCCGCCGATTTCAGCCCTTTTACAGCAGCCGTCTGCTCGAAGCTCCCCTTCTTTTCTACCGTCAGATGGCAGGTCAGAGACTTTCCCTGGCAGGTAACCGTAATGTCTGTCTGTCCGGCCTTTTTTGCATTCAGATAGCCCTTGCCGTTTACAGACGCCACCTTCCCGTCCTGTGACCGGTAGGAAGCTTTTCCAAGAGAAGCGGTAGATGCTACCGTATCGGAGTGGACGCTGATAAAATCTCCTATATAAAATTTCGCGCCGGCCTCTACCGAGATTTCCGTCTCGGCTTCTCCGTTGTTGTACCAGTGCACCTGAAGGGCCGCCGCAGATACCAAAGAAGCGGGCAGTCCGATTACCAGAAAAGCGGCTGCCAAAAGAAACAGAAGATATTTGGGCGCCTTGCATTTGCCTGTTTGCTGCATGTTTGCATTCCTCCTTTTTTGTTGCTGGGTTTATTATACTATAAAATATGTATTGTGCAAATCCTTCTTTTCACGGGATGAGGAAAGGTTTTTTCCAAAAGCAACGCCCAGATCAGAAACTGAGAAATAACATGCATACCATTTCATATTTCACTCTAAAATTACATAAAATTGTACAACTACACAAAAAATAGGAATGAGATCTTGAAAGAAGATTCTGCTTATAGTAGAATATAATTACTTAAAATATGTATTTGCACAAAAATAAGGAGTGATAGAATGGAGATTGAAAGAAATATTTATCTTCAGCAGCTTATTCTGAAAAAAGAGAATGGGATGATAAAGGTTATTACAGGCATACGAAGATGTGGAAAATCGTTTTTGCTGTTTCAAATATTTAAAAAATACTTACTGAAAAATGGCGTAGATGAAAACCATATCATTGGGATTGCTCTGGACGGTATTGAAAATGAAGAACTGAGAAATCCTAAAATATGTTATCAGTATGTGAAAACTGCTATAAAGGACGATGAAAGCTATTATCTGATTTTAGATGAAATACAATTTATGCCCCGGTTTGAAGAGGTACTGAACAGTTTGCTCCGTATAAGTAATATTGACATCTATGTGACAGGCAGCAATTCCAGATTTCTGTCCAGTG
>CANDKL010000196.1 GCA_947385255.1 uncultured Roseburia sp.
TCATGCCGATATGTCCCATGGCAATCCCATCGCAGACCGCAATCGCCGGAAATACCACCGGAACGCCGCCTGCCTCTGCCACACCCAGCTTCACTGCGTTTACAATTTTATCCAGATTCATATGGCCCGGAACAATCTCATTGTAAGAACTCACAATTCCGACCATCGGTTTTTTCATTTCCTCCTCCGTAAATCCCAATGCGTTAAACAGACTTCTGTGGGGCGCCTGCTGCATCCCCGTCTTTACCTGATCACTTTTCATCGTTTCTCTATCCTTTCTACAATCAAATCTCCCATTTCCTTTGTTCCAACCCGCTTCACGGACGAAGCCCCTGCCGCCTTCTGCGGCATAATGTCAATCGTGCGGTACCCGTCCTTTAACACCTGCTTCACCGCGGCTTCCACGGCATCCGCTTCCGTATCCAGATCCAGGGAATAGCGCAGCAGCATCGCCGCACTTAAAACCGTCGCAATCGGATTGGCAATCCCTTTGCCTGCAATATCCGGCGCAGACCCGCCGCTCGGCTCATACAGGCCAAACCTCGTGTCGTTTAAGCTCGCGGAGGAAAGCATCCCAATGGATCCGGTCACCATGCTGGCTTCATCTGACAAAATATCCCCAAACATATTTTCCGTCAAAATGACATCAAACTGCTTCGGATCCTTTACCAGCTGCATCGCACAGTTGTCCACCAGCATATGCTCATACGAAACATCCGGATAATCCTTCGCCACTTCCTCCACAATTTTTCGCCAGAGCCTGGAAGAATCCAGCACGTTTGCCTTGTCCACGCTGGTCACCTTCCTGCGGCGCTTCCTCGCAATGTCAAAGCCGCGCGCCGCAATCCGGCGGATTTCGTTTTCATTGTAGGTCAGCGTATCGGTTGCCGTTATCACGCCATCCTTTTCTTCGGTCCTTCTCTCTCCAAAATACAGCCCGCCGGTCAGCTCCCGCATAATCATCATATCAAATCCGTCTCCGATAATATCCTCCCTTAAAGGGCAGGCCTCCTTCAGCTCCTCATAAAGATAAGCCGGACGCAGATTCGCAAATAAATTCAGGGATTTGCGCAGCTTTAAAAGTCCTGCCTCCGGCCGAAGCCCGGGCTCTAATTGGTACCAGGGAGAGGTCGCCGTATTGCCGCCAATCGATCCCATCAAAACCGCGTCGCTCGCCTTCGCCTGCGCAATCGCTTCATCCGTTAAAGGCACGCCCGTCGCGTCAATCGAACAGCCTCCCATTAAAATTTCTTCATATTCAAAGGTGTGCCCATATTTTGTTCCGATACAATCCAGTACCTTTCTGGCCTCCGCCACAATTTCCGGCCCGATCCCATCGCCGGAGATTACACCGATACGGTAACTCATTTTTATGACTTCCTTCCTTTTTGTATTTTACAGGCTTTCGTCTATGGCCTGTAAGCTTATTTTTATATCATATAATATTACTTTTTGAATTTCAATACAGATTGTTGCTCCCTCTTTCGAATAAACCCAAAAATATTACGGCAATATGCTGTCTAATATTTTACACATTGCATCTACATGCTCCTCTTCAATAATCAGCGGCGGCACAAACCGAAGCACATCCGTGCCTGCCGTAATCAAAATCAACCCCTTTTCCAGAGCCTGTTTCGAAACCTCTCCAACCGGAACCGTAAGCGCAAGCCCCTGCATCAGTCCCATTCCGCGGTGATCCACGATACAGCTGTGCCTGTCCTTTAACTCATCCAGGCGCTTCCACAGATACTCCGCTATTTTCTGCACATGAACGGTAATCCTGTCGCGTTCCATGATCTCCAGTACGGTGCTGACCGCTGCTCCGACAAAAGGATTGCCGCCATATGTGGTTCCGTGATCTCCCGGAACCAGAGATTTTTCTGCCACGCGCTCCGTTAACAGGAATGCGCCCACCGGAACGCCGCAGCCAAGTGCCTTTGCCGCGGTCATAATGTCCGGCTTTATATTGTAATTCTGCCATGCAAACATTTTTCCGGTCCGGCCCATGCCGCACTGGATTTCATCTAAGATAAGCAGAATGTCCTTTTTCCGGCAAAGCTCTGCAACCCCCTCGATAAAGCTCTGTTCTGCGGGATAGATGCCGCCCTCCCCCTGTATGGTTTCCAGGATAACCGCACAGGTTTTTTCATTCACCTGCGCTTTGACGCTGTCTAACTGGTTAAACTCAGCAAAACGGACGCCGGGCAGGAGCGGCTCAAAGGGCTCTCTATAGTGCTGATTCCCGGTTACGGACAGTGCACCGAGCGTTCTGCCGTGGAAGGAGCCTTTCATGGCAATGATTTCATGGCCGGCATATCCGTCTCTTGTATAGGCATATTTTTTTGCCGCCTTGATGGCGCCCTCTATAGCCTCCGCGCCGCTGTTGGTAAAAAATACACGATCCATCCCGCTGGCTCTTTTGACCATCTCTGCCGCCCTGATAATCGGCGGATTGTAGTAAAGATTCGACGTATGCAGCAGCAAATCCACCTGCTCCTTTAACGCCGCCTTGTACTCCTCATTGCTGTAGCCCAGCGCACACACTGCGATGCCGGCTGCAAAATCCAGATATTTTTTTCCGTTTGTATCAAATAAATAAACATCCCTGCCCTGCTCTAATACAATGCCGTAGCGGTTGTAGGTATGCAGCAGGTCTTGTTCGGCTTGTTCCATATATTCGAAGCTATTCATGATAATATTTCGTCTCCTTTTCTCCTATAATTGCAGTTCCTATGCCCTTGTTTGTAAAAATTTCCAGCAGCAGGCAATGGGCAATGCGCCCGTCCAGAATATGCACTCTCGAAACGCCGTTTTCAATCGCCTCAATACAGTTATTCAGCTTCGGCAGCATCCCGCCGCCGATATTGCCGTCTGCAATCAGCTCCCTTGCTTCCGAAATCGGGAGCTCGGAAATCAGCGTTGCCTGGTCGCCCGGATCCTTATACACACCATCAATATCCGTCAAAAACGCCAGCTTTTCCGCATTTACCGCCCGGGCAATTGCACACGCCGCATCATCCGCATTGATGTTGTAGGTATCGTATGCATCGTCAATTCCAATCGGGCATACAATCGGCAGAAAATCCTTTTCCAGAAGATCGTAAAGAATTTTCGGATTCACCGCCTTAATCTCACCGACATAACCGATATCCTGTCCCTCTGAATACTTTTTATCCACCCTCAGAAGGCCGCCGTCCTTGCCGCTGATGCCAACCGCAAGCACGCCAAGCTGCTCCACGAGCTGTACCAGAGATTTATTTACCCGTCCCAACACCATCTCCGCAATTTCCATCGTTGCCTTATCCGTCTTACGCAGGCCATTGACAAACTCCGGCTCCATACCAACCCTGCCGACCCATTTACTGATTTCCTTCCCGCCGCCGTGGACAATAATCGGCTTAAAGCCCACCAGCTTTAACAGCGTTACATCCTGTATGACCTGACGCTTTAATTCCTCGTCCACCATTGCGCTGCCGCCGTATTTTACTACAATGATTTTCCGGTTAAATCTCTGAATATAAGGCAAAGCTTCGATCAGTACCTCGGCCTTTCCCATAATCTCCTGCATGACATTCTGTTCCATTTTCTGCTCCTTTCCCATTTCTATATGAATCATCCGGCTTTCGCCTCAAAACCGTCCGCAAGGCCCGCAGGAATCGGCGGATGCCGTCTGACAAAGCTAAGATCGGTAATCTGCATTTATCTTCACATAATCATACGTCAAATCACATCCCCATGCCGTCGCCTCAAAATCCCCCTGCTTCACATCCGCAACCGCTGTCACCTCCGGTTCCGACAAAATCCTTGTCGCCTCCTCTTCGCTGTAATCCAAAGCCACGCCATTCTCTATAATCTGCAGCCTGCCTGCCGCGCTCTCAAAAAACAAGTCTACCCTCTCCGGATCAAACTGTACGCCGGAATACCCCATTGCACAGAGGATTCTGCCCCAATTCGCATCATGCCCGTAAATCGCCGCCTTCGTCAGATTCGACGTAATCACCGCTTTGCCGAGCATCCTTGCCTCCTCTTTTGTCTTCGCCCCGACTACCTTCACCTCAAATAACGCCGTTGCCCCTTCTCCGTCTCCTGCCATCTGCTTCGCAAGCGCCGTATTTACCTCATGCAAAGCCCTTTTAAAATTCTCATAATCCTCATTTTTTTCTGTAATCATTGGATTTTCCGCTGCCCCATTCGCCAATAGCAGCACCGTATCATTTGTCGAGGTATCCCCATCTACAGAAACCATATTATAAGTATCCCGAATATCCTCACGCAGCGCCTCACACAAAAGCTCCTTTGAAATTGCCGCATCTGTTGTAAGAAATCCTAACATCGTGCACATATTCGGATGAATCATACCCGAGCCCTTGCACATACCGCCAATCGTCACCGTCACGCCGCCTGCTTCGAATACTGCCACGGCCTCCTTTTCATGTGTATCCGTCGTCATAATTGCCCTGGCCGCTTCATTCCCTGCCTCCTGGCTGTCGCTTAAGCACGGCGCCATTTTAGCAATCCCGTCCGCAATCCTCTCCATTGGCAGCTGCTGCCCAATCACGCCGGTCGACGCCACGCAGACCGAATCCGCCGGAATGTCCAAAAGCCTTGCTGCACATTCCGCTGTCTGCCTGCAATAAGAAAGCCCTTCTTCCCCGGTACAGGCATTGGCAATCCCCGCGTTGACCACGACCGCATGAACTGCCGCCGCTTCCTCCACAATTCTTTTATCCCACTTCACCGGCGCCGCCTGCACCACGTTTGTGGTAAACGTCCCAGCCGCCGCACAGGGACGCTTGCTGTAGATCAGCGCCATGTCCCTTCTGTGTGCATATTTAATCCCTGCCGCCGCAGATGCTGCTGAAAATCCCTTTGCCGCGGTCACGCCGCCCTTTCTTTTTTCCATGTCAGCCTCCTCTATTTCTCATTAAATTTTGTGATATTTTCCTCATTCAGCGTAAAATCATAATAATTCAAATCCTGCCGGAACGTCCAGCCCACACTTTTCCAGAACCGGTTCCCAACCGCATTGTCTGCAAAGGCAATCAAACAGACCTTATTAATCCGCTCCGCCTGCAGCGCTTTCATCGCAGCCACCGCCATGGCTTTCCCAATCCCGCGCTTACGGTATCCTTCCTTCACACAGACATGGTAAAAGCAGCCGCGCCGTCCGTCATGCCCGCACAAAATCGCGCCGACAATCCCGCTGTCCGCCTCCGCCACAATACTTGTCGTCGGATTGCGCCGCAAAAACCGCTCCACGCCCTCCTTCGAATCATCAATGCTGCGGATGCCAAAACCCTTAATTCCCATCCACAGCCCATACACCTTCTTGTAGTCCCCTATCTGCATTTCCCGGATTTTATACTCCATCGTATCCTCCATCCTCTTTGCCGCAGCCACTGCCGGCAAGCGTATTGACAGACTGAAGCGGTTCGTATCCGCACGCCCCTGTCCTGCTATGGAAACATCGGAACCAGATTCAGTCCCTCCGCCTCGTCCTCTCCAAACAGCAGATTCATATTCTGCACCGCCTGGCCTGCCGCGCCCTTTACCAGATTGTCCAGCGCGCCCATCATAATCACACGCCCGGTTCTCTCATCTATTTTAAAATTCACATCCACATAATTACTGCCCTCTACCCATTTTGTCTCCGGACAGACATCCCGATCCAGCAAACGCACAAACCGCTCCTTTGCAAAATACTTCTCATAAGCCGCCCGCACCGTTTCAAAGGAAACATCCCGATTCAGCTTCGCATACTCCGTCACTAAAATCCCGCGGTTCATCGGTACCAGATGCGGCGTAAAATTCACCAGAACCTCTTTCCCTGCCGCATAAGAAAGCTGCTCCTCAATCTCCGGTGTATGCCTGTGGCTTGTCACCCCATACGCCTTGATATTCTCATTGACCTCACAGAACAGATTCGGCGTCTTCGCGCCTCTCCCTGCTCCCGACGTCCCCGACTTCGCGTCAATAATCAGCGTATCCGTATCAATCAGCCCTTCCTTCACCAACGGATAAGCCGTCAAAATCGAACAGGTCGTATAACAGCCCGGATTTGCCACAAGCCGCGCC
>CANDKL010000197.1 GCA_947385255.1 uncultured Roseburia sp.
TTAGCGCGCCAGATTGTGGCTCTGGAGGCCCAGGGTTCGAATCCCTGTATCCACCCTCGCTTTTGCGGTTGCGGCAGCAGAAGTACAAGTGATTGGGCTATCGCCAAGCGGTAAGGCACAGGACTTTGACTCCTGCATTCACCAGTTCGAATCTGGTTAGCCCAGTTTTTAATCTGTATATTGGTATAGATGATTGTGGGACATTAGCTCAGGTGGTAGAGCACTTGACTTTTAATCAAGTTGTCCGGGGTTCGAGCCCCCGATGTCTCATTCGTGGAAAATGGCAGGAAGCATTGATTTTACAGTGCTTTCCGCTATTTTTCATGTAAGAGGTTGTAGTAAATGCCTCCTTTTCTGAATATTTTTTAAAAAATTTGTTAGAAACTTGTAATTTATTTGTGACTGTGTTATTATAAAATAACAAAGATTTCCGAAAAGAGATGGCTGACAACTGGAACTTTCTATGAAAATCTCTGTGTCAGCGCAAGCCTTTTGGTGTTTTTGAACAAATCATGAAGAAAATGTTAAGGAGGAAGGGTTTATGAAACAACGCAGATTTACCGCGATGCTGCTGGCCGGCGTGATGTGTCTTACCAGCGTATTTACAGGCATGACGACTGTAAATGCGGCCGAAACGACAAAGGCATCGGAACGGAAGCAGACACAGACAGGCGATTTGAGCGTACAGCAGATTTTGGACAATATGACGGTCCGTCAGAAAATCACCCAGATGATGATGCCGGATTTCCGGTATTGGGACGAGGATCTTACGGATGATAAGGGAAATGTCGGAGTGACGGAGCTAAACAGCCAGATTCAGAAGATTGTGGAGGGTTATGACTTCGGCGGCGTTATTTTATTTGCGCAGAATGTGACGGGAACCGAGCAGACTCTGAATCTGACGAAGCAGTATCAGGCCGCGGCGACCAAGGACGGAGGAATCCCGCTTTTGATAGGGATTGACCAGGAGGGCGGCAGCGTGTACCGGCTTGGGACAGGAACCGCACTGCCGGGCAATATGGCAGTCGGCGCGACAAAAAACGAGGATTATGCAAAGATAAATGGAGAGATCATCGGAAGGGAGCTTAGCTCGCTTGGTATTAACTGTGATTTTGCTCCGGTAGCAGATGTCAATAATAACCCGAACAATCCGGTTATTGGACTGCGTTCCTTCTCGGACGATCCGCAGACGGTAGCCAAAATGAGCGTTGCGATGATTGAAGGGCTGAACAATTACAATGTTGCATCGGCTGCCAAGCATTTTTTGGGCCATGGGGATACCGGTACGGACTCCCATACCGGTCTTCCGGTTGTAGATAAGAGCCGCGAGGAGCTGGAGCAGAATGAGCTGGTGCCGTTTCGGGCAGCGATGGAAGCAGGCGCAGATATGTTTATGACAGCGCATATTGCGTATCCGCAGATTGACGATACCAAGGTTGTTTCTCAAAAGACCGGAGAAGAGGTAAATCTTCCGGCTACCCTGTCCAAAAAGATCTTAACCGATTTGGTCAGGAACGAGATGGGCTATGACGGCATTCTGATTACAGATGCGATGAATATGGCTGGCCTTTCCGGCAATTTCGGCCAGGTAGAGGCTTCTATCCGTGCGATTCAGGCGGGGATTGATATCCTGCTGATGCCGTGCGTGCTTTATAATCTGGACAATGTAAAGAGCTTGGATGCGATCATTGAAGGGATTGAAGGCGCCATAGCGGATGGCAGCATTACGGAGGCAAGATTGGACGAATCCTGCGAAAGGATTTTGAAATTAAAAGAAAAACGCGGCATTCTGGATTATGACGGTTCGAAGCTGACGGTAGAAAATGCAAAGCAGCAGGTGGGCTCCGCACAGAACAGAGATCTGGAACGGAAGCTTTCGGCCGCAGCGGTTACGGTTATCAAGAATGAAAATAATGTGCTTCCATTGGATGTAAAGGAGGACAGTAAGGTTCTGTTTTTGACTCCGTATGCAAACGAGCTGCCGTGTGTTGCAATGGGTTGGACACGCGCGAAGGAAGCGGGGCTGATTCCGGACGGCGCAGAGTGCAAAACCATCCGGTTTTCTTCTTCCTCGAATCTGAATACTGCAGAGGTAAAGGAAGCCTTAGAATGGGCGGATACGGTTTTCGTAAATTCTGAGGTAAGCAGTCCGGCACGTATGCAGCCGAATTACTGGCTGACAAAATTCCCGACAAATGTGGCGGATTACTGCAGGGAAAATAATAAAAAATCAATTATTTTAAGTGTAGACAAGCCTTATGATGTACAGCATTATGCAAATGCAGACGCCATCTTAGCCGTATATGGCTGTAAAGGTTCTTCTGCGGATCCGACCGAAATTTTAAATCAGGGCGTGACCAGCACAGAGGTTGCTTCCGGCCCGAATATTACGGCAGGCGTAGAGGTTGCATTTGGCGTATTCGCAGCAGGCGGCAGGCTTCCGGTGAATATTTATGAGTTTGACGAAGCAAACAGTACATACACGGACAAAATCGTATACAAACGCGGCTATGGGATTACTTATGCGTCCAGGGCAGCAAAGAAGATGATAAAGGATATGACGCTGCGCCAGAAGATCACACAGATGATGATGCCGGATTTCCGGTACTGGGATGAGGATCTGACGGACAGCCAGGGCAATGTCGGCGTTACATCGGTAAACAGCCAGATTGCAAAGGTGGTGGAGGATTATGATTTCGGCGGCGTGATTCTGTTTGCACAAAACGTAACCGAAACCGTACAGACGTTAAGGCTGACCAGGCAGTATCAGGCGGCGGCAACGAAGGACGGCGGCATTCCGCTTCTGATTGGGATCGATCAGGAGGGCGGCAGCGTTTACCGTCTTGGGACAGGTACCGCACTGCCGGGCAATATGGCGGTAGGAGCAACCGGAAGTGAGAGCTATGCAAAGCAAAACGGTGAGATTGTCGGCCGTGAGTTAAGCTCTCTTGGTATCAACTGTGACTTCGCACCGGTTATGGATGTCAATAACAATCCGAATAACCCGGTAATCGGACTTCGATCCTTCTCCGACGATCCGCAGCTTACCGCTAAAATGGGCGTGGCGATGATCCAGGGGTTAAACAAGTACAACGTTGCTTCTGCGGCGAAGCATTTCTTAGGGCACGGCGATACGGCAACCGATTCCCATACGGGCCTTCCGGTTGTAAATAAGAGCCGCGAGCAATTAGAGCAGACGGAGCTGGTACCGTTCCGGGCGGCGATTGACGCAGGCGTGGATATGTTTATGACAGCGCATATTGTGTATCCGCAGATTGACGATACGACCGTGATTTCCCAGAAGACCGGCGCAGAAGTAAATCTTCCGGCCACCTTGTCCAAGAAGGTTCTGACCAATCTGGTAAGGGAGGATATGGGCTATGACGGAATTCTGATTACAGACGCGATGAATATGGCCGGCATTTCCGAGAATTTCGGACAGGTAGAGGCCTCTATCCGTGCCATTCAGGCAGGGATTGATATTTTACTGATGCCGTGCGTGCTTTACAATCTGGAAAATGTAAAGGATTTGGATGCGATCATCGAAGGCATTGAAAAAGCAGTCGAATCCGGAGATATCACAGAGGAAAGACTGGAGGAGTCCTGCGAAAGGATTCTGGCTTTGAAAGAAAGACGCGGCATCCTAGAGTATAACAGCGAAGAGCTTTCGGAAGAAAATGCATTACAGCAGGTAGGCTCCGCACAGAACCGCGCGATTGAAAGAGAAATGTCCGCGGCGGCAGTAACCGTGATCAAGAATGAAGACAATGTACTGCCGTTGAATATCAAGCCGGACAGTCATGTATTGTTTATTGCTCCGTATGATAACGAGCCTGCACTGGCGGCCATGGCATGGAACCGTGCGAAGGAAGCAAGGCTGATTCCGGAAACCGCTGAGTTTAAGACGATTGTATTTGACTGGACCATGTTTGACGAATCCGTTGAAACAAAACAGATTAAAGAAGCTCTGGAATGGGCGGATACCGTATTAATTAATTCGGAGGTAAGCAGCGCATATAATATGCAGTCCTGGAGATGGCCGACCAAGCTGACAGACGATGCAGTAAAATATTGCAAAGCAAACGATAAGACCTGTGTGGTTTTAAGTGTAGATAAGCCTTATGACGTACAGCATTATGCAGATGCACATGCAATACTGGCTGTATATGGCTGTATGGGATCCTCCGCAGATCCGACGGAAATCCTGACCGGAGGGGCAACCTCTACTACGCAGGCCTTCGGCCCGAATATTACGGCAGGCGTAGAGGTAGCGCTTGGTACATTCGGAGCGTCCGGTAAATTGCCGGTGAATATCAATCAATATTATGAGAATTCCTCCAGCGATTACGGCTATACGTCCGAAATTGTATATCCGCGCGGCTATGGCCTGACCTATGACCGGATTGATGTATGCGGCAGGGTGAACGGCCTGATTGCCCGGATTGGTACCATTGAGCTGACGGAGGAATGCGGAGATATCATTGAATCTGCGATGGCATACTACAATGTGCTGACAGCAGAGGAGAAAGCGCAGATTGCAGATTATGAGAAGCTTCTGACAGCGGTTTCCGAGTACAACGCACTCAAGACAGAGGATCTGAAAAACGCAACAGAGGGCTTAAAGAATGAGGCCGAGGCAGCGGCAGCGGCAGCAGCGGCGGCACAGGATGAGGCAATGGCAGCCCAGATCGGCGCCGAGGCAGCACAGGCAGCAGCTGAAGAAAAAGCAACTGAGGCCGGATTGGCAAAGACGGAAGCAGAAACAGCGGCAGCAGCGGCAGCGACGGCACAGAGCGATGCAGAAGCAGCGGCGGCAGCAGCGGCAGAAGCAGCAAGAGAAGCAAAAGAGGCAGAAGAAAATATTTCCGGTACGATAGCAGATACATTAGAGCTGCTCCAGGCAAAGGCAGATACAGCGCAGGCCGCGGCAGACGCCGCACAGAATAAAGCGGATGCGGCGCAGGTTTCCGCAGAAGCAGCGGCAGAAAAAGCGACGGCGGCAGAAAGTGCGGCGAGCGCAGCGCTTGACCATGCAAATGCAGCGGCAGCCAAGGCAGATGCGGCAGACGCATCCGCAAAGACAGCGGAGCGGTATGCAAATGAGGTGAAGGAAGCATGGGACGCAGCAAAGGAAGCGATTAAAGCAGATGCGGAGGCAGCGGCAAGCGCAGTAAAGGCGGCACAGGATAAGGTAGATGCAGCCAGAAAGATTGCAGACGATGCACAGAAGGAAATTACGGCTCTGGTAACGACAGCCAACAATGCGATGGCAGAGGCACAGAGAGCCCAGATTGCGGCAGAGAAGGCAAGAAGTGAAGCCGAGGCGGCACAGAAGCTGGCGGATCAGGCAGAGCGGGCGGCAGAGAAGGCACAGCTTGCAGCAGAGAAAGCGCAGGCAGCGGCAGAGAATGAAGTGGAAAAAGCAAAGCTCCAAGTAGAAGCTGCGAAAAATGAGGCGGAAAAAGCAAAGGTTGAGGTAGAAAACGCGAAAGCTGAAGTGGAACGGGCAAAGGCCGAGGTGCAAAATGCGAAGGCAGAAGTAGAGAAAGCAAAAGCCGAAGCAGAGAAGGCAAGACAGGAAGCGCAGAAGGCCGTAGACGCGGCAGCAACGGCGCAGAAGCTGTTAGAGGATTATAAGAAGGAAATCGCATCAGAATCTCAGCTTTGGATGGGTATTCTGGAGGAAATTATGAATTCTGTACAGGAGCCGACTGTGATTACGACCAATAAGGCCAAGTACAGCGTAAAGGCCGGCAAGACGGTCCAGATCAAAGCATCTGCTTCAGACGGAAGCAAGCTTACCTATAAATCCTCCAATAAGAAGATTGCCAAGGTAACTGCAAAGGGCAAGATTAAAGGAATTAAGAAAGGAAAAGCAACGATTACCATCAAAGCAAACGGGGTACAGAAGAAAGTAAAGGTTACCGTAAAATAGCAAAATCTATCAGGCAAGAGGCCTGCCGGGACGGAAAGTTCTGGCAGGCCCCTGTTTTTTGTACGGGATTTCTTGATTTCCGGAGGGGATTATATTAGAATAGAT
>CANDKL010000198.1 GCA_947385255.1 uncultured Roseburia sp.
CTTCTCTCTCCTCGGCAGCCTCCTGAACCTCCTGGGCCTTCTCTTCGATTTTCTCCTTCGCATCCTCTACAAGCAGTCCCATCGCTTCCTTGGACGCTGCTTCCATAATCTCATCCCTGGCCTTCTGCGCGTCGATCAGCGCGTGTGAACGCAGCCGGTCTACCTTAATCAGGCGAACCGATTTACCGTCTAACGCCATCTCATCCTGATTGTCGTTAATAAGTGTCTTCCAGTGATCCGCCTGCGCGTACAGCTCCATCGACTGCTTCTGATATTCCGTCAGCTCGCCCATTTCTTCTAAGCGTTTCTTTTCCTCATCCGAAAGCAGAGTGGTAGAGCCGTGCGTTGTGATGTCGTAGTTCTTCTTTAACAGCGCTAAATCCTGCTCCTCCTGGCTGCCGTCCTCTATCCCATAGCCTTCCTTTGCTTCCGCCATCCTCCGATTGATATCCTGTAAATATCCGTTTGCCTCGTCGTTTTCAGCCTGAAGCCTGCGGACACGATCCTGTATATCCTCAATGTTCTTGTCAATCTTCTTCTCCCCGCCGTAGGCGCCCGTTACGATACGTGTCCCCTCTTTTAAATAAAGCGCCTTTTTCATTGCGATCTTTTCCCGGACATCCATTTCCTTTTTTGCATACAGGGAATCCCCCATAAAAAAGGATCTGTTCTGCTGTGTAATTTTCATACTCCTACCTCCTTGAGCCTTGTTTTCACTGTCAAAAAATACTTATTAGTTATATCGACAAACAACTGCGGAAACTAAAGGCTATCCCCAAAAAAAGCCTCCGATTCCGCTCGGAGGCCTTTTGGGCTTTCTTTATTTCTTCACAGTTACCTGTACTGCTTTGCTTGCCGGACTGTAGGTTTTTCCTTTTTGGGTCACTACTTTATAGAAGTTCTTGCCTTTCTTGGCTTTCTTGTCCGTGTAGCTGGTCTTGCCCGCCTTTAATGACGCTACCTTCTTATATTTGCCGTTTTTCTTTGCCGCGCGGTAAATCAGGTAGCTCTTCGCACCCTTTACCTTCTTAAAGCTGATTTTTGCACCGCCCTTTACGGCCTTTCCCTTCAGACCGGATACGGCCTTTGGCAGCGTCACGGATGCGCCTGTGCTCTGTACGCTGTTCGTATAGGAAGCGTTTGAAGCAACTGCCACTACGGTATAGGTTAATTTTTTTCCGCCCGGCGCTTTTTCATCCAAATAGGAAGTACCTGTTACATTTGCAATCTTCTTTGCAGCGCCGCTGCCGGATTTGCGGTAAATATCATAGGAGCCCGCCCCCTCTACCTTTGCAAATGTAATTTTCACGCCCGTGCTCTTGCTGGACGCTTTTACGGAGGCCGGTGCGCCCAATGCGGCCGGCGGATTTACGACTGCAGACTGGACCGTAAGCGCTGCCCTTGCCTGATTTAAACCGGACAACAGCTCTGTCAGCGTCTCAATCGACGCCGCCTCCGAACGCCCGGCTGCTTTGTCATATGCAGCTGCAAAAGCATCCCAGCTTTCCTTCGTATAATTGCCCTGGCCTGCATCCCGGACTGCCTTTGCGGAGGCAACGGCTGCATCCAGCTCCTTTAACCTCGCCGGGCGTTCGATATCGACCGTAACCGTACACTGTGCCGTCTTTGCACCGCCTCCTGCAGCTGCGGTAATGACTGCCGTACCGTCCTTTCCGGCGCTTACCACGCCGTCGCCGTCTACCTGCGCAACCGACGGATTGGAGCTTGTAAAGCTTACGGTTTTGTCAGCGGCATTGGCCGGCAGTACAAAAGCAACCAGAATTCCCCTCGGCGCCCCTTCCGTAAGCGTCATCTCCGTTTCGTTCAGCTTCACGCTCTGTACGGCTACAGGGTTTGCGGCCGCATCCAGAAACCGGAATTCAAATTTATCAAGATTCGGGCCGCCCTTTTGGTCTGCCGTAAATACCAGCTCGCCGGCTCCGGCAGCCGTTACCTTCACGGACAGTTCCGCCGTATGGTCGGTTGTCGCGCCGTCCTCGCCGTATATGTCCAGAGAGCCTGCTTCCACATTTGTACCGCTCCAGTTCAATGCATTTGGATTGCCGCCGGCCTCTGTCCTCCCGCTCCGGTAGGAGGCCTTCACCCGGTAGGTTCCCGCACTTACGGCATAGAACGGAAGCTTAATCTGATTTCCTTCCTCAAACCAATCCACAATCGTTCCGTAATCCTTCTCCGTAATCCGCACGTAATTGTCCGGATTTACCGCACCGGACGCGTCCAGAAGAAACGCTTCCGCCTCAACGGACTTATCCTCATCCACACCGGCCGGCAGCACAAACGGATCCTCTGCCGAGTAGCCGCTACGCTCCTCCAGAGCGTTTTTCGCCTGGAATACGTTGATTGCCGCCCTCTTAATGTCTTCCTCCGTTGCATAGGGACTTGCCTGATATGCCTTTAATACGGCCAGCGCCTGCTCAAATGCTTCTGCGCCTTCCTTTTTGTAAAGCTCTGTATTGACCTTTTCACATTCCTCTAAAATGCTGTCCGCATTGACGGTATAAAGCGTTACATGCGTCACCGCCGCCGTTCCGATCGCAACGCCGTCCGCTGCCATCAGCGTAAAGTAAAAATCCTTTCCGTCCGTGCTTCTGTCATTATCCAGGCCTGTCAGCGTAATTTTCTTAGAGGTTTCTCCATCCTGAAAGGTTACGCTGTCTGTCAGGTTTACATAGTTCACGCCCTGCTCCGCTCCGGCAGACTGCGTCGTATAGGAAACCGCAACCGAACCCTTAGAGCCTGCCCGACGGACAATTTCTACCTCTGTCGTCCCGCCGTACAGCAGACTACACTCCGTCTGCTTCATCTCAAAAATACCGGATCCATCTGCATAACGGGCCTCTGCAAGACCGATTGCGCCGTTTACGCATACGATACGGACCGTATGGGCGCCGTATGAAAGCTCCGGCGTCGTATACAAAAGCTTCCGCATGTTCCTCCTGTCTGCGGACGTATCCACGGACGCCGTTTTCTCACCGTCCACATAGATATCCATTGTTCCGTGCCCCGGATCCTGTGTTCCAATGACCCAAGCCTGTGTTCCGGTAAAGGTAAAGGCTGCCTCTCCGTTCTTTGTCGCATTGGACCATGCGGAGGTATCTTCGTTTTCAAAGGTCCAGCTGTCATCCAGATCAAACTCGGTAATCGGGATAACCGCAAGGCCGACCGGCATTTTCTCTGCGTCGCCGCCCTCTGTCTCAAAGCCCTCCGCTGCCTTAAATACGCCTACGTTGTTGATCATCGGCGTCGCATATGCAGAGAGGATGTTAATGCGCACTGCGGTTCCGGTTACCGGCGCCCTCCTGCAAAGGCGCTTCGCGGAAATCGTCTGACCCTCGCCGAAGGCCTGCCAGTTCCCGGCCACGTCCTTATACTCTACGGAAAATGACGAAATCGCCTGTCCCTTTTGGATATACTCTTCAATGGATACGACGTCAAAGGTCCGGATGCCGCCCAGATCGATTTCCAGGCTGCCTGTCGTCTGACCCTCCGCCGGAGCCCAGTAGGTGTCGTCGTATTCCTTGCCCGCCGGTATTTCATCAATGACATTGCTTGGAGAAAAGGATTTGGAATCCTTCCAGACGGAGGTTGCCGCTGCCGTAACCCCTTCTGCCTTTGTAAAATCCTCTGCAAAGGTCTTTTTGATATTTTCTCCAAATTCCTTAAAGCGGTTCATCTGCTCCTCTCCGACCGCCCCCGTCTTGTTTGGGGAAAGATTTAAAAGCAGCACCGCCCCGTGGCCGACCGTATTAAAATAAATATCCGCCAGCTGGCTTTCCGACTTCACCGTGCTGTCCGGCGCCGCGTCCCTCCAGAACCACCCGGGCAGAATCCGCACATCCGCTTCCGGTACGGACCATTTATCCCCGTTGTAAATCCCGTTATTGCCGCCGCCCGCCGTGGAATAGGTTTCATAGTTCTCACCGGCATTGACCTTCGCCCAGGTATTGTCCGATGCCGTTCCTGCCTCATTGCCGATCCAATGCACGCCGCCGGTGCTTCCAAGCTCCGAACCCGCCTTGTGCGTACCAAAAATCTGGCAGCTCGGGTTTTCGCCGCGGATCGCCTCAAAGATACCCGGCCAGTCATAATTTTGGATATTGCTGCCGCTTCCCTGTGCGCCGTCCATCCACCATTCAATAAAACGGTCAGAACGCCTGTCCGGGCTGTTATTCCCGTACTTATAGCTTCCATCCTCTTTTTTCGCCGTACAGATTTCCTTAATTTCATCCTGATACAGCTTATTGTAATCGGTATATCCCGCATAATTTTCTTTGTTATTATTGTCGCCGAAGCAGCCGTATTTATCCTCGTGGATATCCCACGGCGACAGGTAACAGCCCATATCGAGATTGTATCGGGTACATGCGTCCGACAGCTCCTCCAGAATATCTCCATTGTACGTCGTGCTACCGATATCGTAGTCCGTCAGCGCGCTGTCCCACAGCCCGAATCCGTCATGGTGCTTCACCGTCAGCATAATCCGGCTAAAGCCCGCTTCCTTTACTGCCTTCACCAGGCCCTCGGCGTCAAACTTCTGTTCCAGCTTAAAAATATCGGACGGCGCCCTTGTCCCATAGCTCTCGCCCCATTCTACGTTATTAAACGTATTCGGGCCGAAATGGCAAAATGCGGCCAGCCCCGCCTTCATGTAATGCAGCTGCTCGTCATTCGGTAAAGCTCCCCAGCTCTCCGGCGCCTCTGCAGGTGCACTGCTTAAGTCCGCATCCGTCTGCATACCGTCTGCCGCCTTCGCCTCCTGCGGTACGGTAATTGCGGAAACCGCCATCAAAGCGGACATTGCTACTGATAAATACCTCTTCCATCGTTTCATACATCTTCCTCCTCCCGGTTTTTTCAAATGGAATTATGATCCTATTTTAACACAGAGCCTTTCGCCAGGACAACCGTTATCTGAAAAATATGCGAATCCCGTAGCAGAAATGGTAACCGTTCAGACGGGCAGTACCCGGATTCCCTTCTTATGGGATGAAGAAATGCCTGTAAAGCAGATGTACCGGGCTTCAAGCTGCTTATAGCCTCTTTGTGTAAAACTTATCCATCGTACTGTGGATGACGTTTTCCGGCCTCCTGATTTCCGTATAGCCTGCTTTTTCGTAGATATGGATCGCCGCCTGTAGGTTGCTGTGGGTTTCTAGATAGATGCGCCAATACCCCAGCTCCCTGGCGCGGTTTTCAATGTATGTGATCATATCGTAGCCTAATCCCTGTCCTCTGGCAGCATCCGCAAGATATAGCTTTTGCAGCTCACAGCAGTCGCCGTCAAATTCCGAGAAGCCAATGCCGCCAACGAATGCCCCGTTTTGCAGGAGCACATAGTAGGCGCGGCCATCCTGGGAATAATACCAGCTCAGGTGATCCAGCCCCTCATCAAAATACACGGTCCCGGGAATATCAAGATGGGCGGCTTTTAAGCTGGCCCGAATCAGATCTGCTAATGCCGGATCGTATTGGCCGGTTAATGGTTTCCATTCCATAGTTTCTCTCATGCTGTTTCTCCTTTACAAATTACACGGTTCTCTCTGTCTCGTATTCCTGAAATGGAAATCTGTCATTCTCTTCTTTTGTCAGGATATAGTCTGTATTGAACGTTGATACTGCAAAGATTCCAATTTTATTTTCCGCTAATATGCCGCTAATCCTGGATAAGATCCCAATTAAGGAAAAATCCAAAACCCCCTGGATGCGGAATGCCTTCCATCCGTCATCCCTATGAGTTGTATTCGGCAAAACATCGCCCGTCAGGCACACCAGGGATTTTTCTTCGTCTGTTTTGCCTGTAAAGACATCATCCGCATCCAAATCTACAAGCGAATAGTCCGCTACTTTGCATACTGAAAAATCATATCCGATTTTTTTAATTTCCATAATACCCTATCCCCCACAATCCTGCTTTTTGTATGCGCCTTCCCGGTAAATTTGGGATTTATGGAATCCTCTTTTTATGCCGGTACTTCTTTTGGACGCTTTTACGCAGCTTCTCCAATCTCTGC
>CANDKL010000199.1 GCA_947385255.1 uncultured Roseburia sp.
ACAACAATAAAAAAGCAACATTTATTCATTATTATTTACACAACGCTGTACTAGAGTATCCCTATAATTCTATCACAAGGCCCGTCATCATATCCTGCCCTCTGTTTGACTGTGTTTTCGATGATGGTATCAAGCATATGTCTTAGTGTTACCACATAAGGCTTTATGGGAAAATGCTTGATGTTTCCGGTAACGAGATAAGCATCTTCTGATTTTCATTCTTCTATTATGACTTTGTAAAAAAACTGTTTTTTTGGGTCAGGGAGGACAATATTAATCGTTTCAACATCAATATAAAGTCCTAATCGGTTTATTTCAGTGAGGATATTATGAATAACTGTCTCTGACATATGAAATTTCGGTCGACTTAGGATGTCTTCATATTCTTATATAATACGTCCGTTTAGAAATGGGATAATCTTCCCGCTGAATACAAATTCTATAACCTTTGCTGGGATAGAATTTCAATTGAGCATAGCAGAAATGAGAACATTGGTATCAATGACTGCAAAATACTTCATGATTGAGCACACCTTCTTGTTTCTGCAATTTCCGTATTTATTTCGTCCAGAGACATATCGCTAATACCGTTTTCAGCAGCGATACGGTTGGCTTCTTTCATAGCCTTCATGCCTTTGTTTTCAAAAATGTCATCTACTTTCATGCTAAAAGGGACGTCATTTTCTTGAATCAGACGCGACATGCACATCCGAAGGTCTATACCAAGCTTTTCATATATACTGACCGCTTTGATCCCCCTTTTTTGGTCCTCTGACATGCTCCCGCTCGTAAAAACGCAGCGGTACTAAGCGAGTGACGATTACAGGCAATTGCTACTCGCTTAGTACCGGCGTTTTTTAAAGGTCAGCGGACCCAAAAAGGAAGTTTTGCTCTGGGCTGGTTTTCGGCAAACACTGTCTCCCTCCTGCGAAGAATTGTATGATACAACCATTCCGATATATCTGCTAAACAAGTCTCGCATCATGAAAGCTGCCGTACAATGCAGTTGGATTCTCTTCGTCATATTTATGGGTTTAATCGAGCACCAGTTTAAGTCCGCTACCTTCGGATCCGCAGGCCTTTAAAAAACGCCGGTCCTTAGCGCGTGGCGATTGCTTGCAATCGTCACACGCTTAGTACCGCTGCGTTTTTTACGAGCGAAAGCGTGCCGGAGGATCCGAAGGGAGCGGACTTAAGCGTCGCTATCGAATACCCCAAAATATCCATGGCAATCATTTTCCTACCTCATGAAAAGTAACTGTAGCATGGGATAAATAATATGTATAATTTATAATGCCTTCTAAAGAATTTTACATTATCTAAAAACTTTTTATAACAATATTTATTTAATGAAAAAATATTTACATATTTGTTTGCCCCCTTCTATATACCGTGCTTCTCTTACATTTTGTTATATTTAATAATAGCGAAATGCCAACTTGTCATATAAATTTAGTTTTTTTGTAAGAATACAATAGAAAATATATTGTCTATTAAGTAGTAACCATTTAAGGGAATAAAAATCCGCTTAAGGGGCTATCGTAGTATAAAATAGAATAAGCACTTACTCTGTTTATGTAACTGATCAGAACATAGTTAGTAAATGGAGGGGGTGTTTTGTTAATGGGAATCATGCTGTTCAATATGTTTAGAGAACTCGTGGCTTGGATTCTTGAAATATTAGCTTAATTATAATCACTAATTAGATGTCCGTTAAAAATAAAAACGAACACCCTAACTAAATAAACAATACATAAGACGAATGCAAGGATACGAAGGATGACTACAAATGAAGCAAAGGAATTATATTTAGCTTCTGATTGTTCATATTTTGCAATGTGTACCTATCATTATTCCAGTTATCTGCAATACAGGCAGCTTGGCGTGCCGAAGATACAAGAGGACATATGGAAGGAAGAAAAGCTGCGCAATTTGCAGATTGAAATACAGAAAACCGGAGATTGCCGTATTTTTGACAGACTTTATGAAATTGCGGTGGAGTTTCGGGATTACAAAAGGCTGCGGATGATGCTTGAGGCATTTAAGCAGGTTAATCAACCGTTAAATGTTTCAGAGCGTGTTGCTTTAGCGGAAACAATATTGGGAAAAAGACTTCCAAAGGCCAGAAGCGGCCTGATTTACTGGGCTTACGATATAGGGCAGAAAAGCATTGCAATTTTGCTGATGGAGCAGGTGCTGCAGTATTTGGAAATTCCAAATGTAACAAATATTGAATTATGCAGAAGAATCCAGAAAGGGAAGCGGCTTTGTAAGAAATTGAATATGGAGTTAAAGCTCAATTTTTATGAGCAGGAACTGCAGTGCTACAGCCCGGGAAATTTGCAGGAAGAAAAATGGTATTTCCTGTAGGCAGTTGATTCGGAAGCTGGGAGAGCATATGCTATAAGATAAAAGTGTAAAGCCAGACGGAAATGTCGGACTTTGCACTTTTTTGTTACAGACATCGGATCATGAACAATAATCGAAAGTAAATGAACACCCTATCAAATCTGCATAAAATCATTGAATCTGGAAATGTTTCATTGTATAATAGCAGAAAATGAATTTTTTCATTCCACAAATGAAAGGAACAGCCATGATTGATTTAAAATTTTTAAGAGAAAATCCTGAGCTTGTAAAGCAAAATATTCAAAACAAATTTCAGGATCACAAGCTGCCTCTGGTAGACGAGGTCATTGAGCTGGATGCCCGGTCCAGAAAAGCAAAACAGGAAGCGGACGCGCTGAGGGCGAACCGGAATACCGTTTCCAAGCAGATCGGCGCTCTGATGGGCCAGGGAAAGAAGGAAGAGGCGCTTGCATTGAAGGAACAGGTACAAAAGGATGCGGCGCGTCTGGCCGAGCTGGAGCAGCAGGAAAAAAAGCTGCAGGAAGAGGTAAACAGGATCATGATGACCATTCCGAATATCATCGATCCCTCCGTCCCCATCGGCGAAGACGACAGCTGCAACGTAGAGCTTCAGAAATACGGAGATCCGGTTGTACCGGATTTTGAAATTCCTTATCATACGGAAATTATGGAACGGCTTCACGGCATTGATTTAGATGCTGCGGGGAAGGTGGCCGGCAACGGCTTTTACTATCTGATGGGGGATATTGCGCGACTGCATTCGGCCGTGATTTCCTATGCGAGGGATTTTATGATTGACCGCGGATTTACGTACTGCATTCCGCCGTATATGATCCGCAGCAATGTCGTAACGGGCGTGATGAGCTTCGATGAAATGGAAGCGATGATGTATAAAATCGAAGGAGAGGATTTGTATCTGATCGGGACATCAGAGCATTCCATGATCGGTAAATTCATTGATACGATTCAGGACGAGGACAAGCTGCCGTATACGTATACCAGCTATTCTCCGTGCTTTCGAAAGGAAAAGGGCGCACATGGGATTGAGGAGCGCGGTGTATACCGGATTCATCAGTTTGAGAAGCAGGAGATGATTGTCGTATGTAAGCCGGAGGAGTCTAAGCTGTGGTATGACAAACTGTGGAAGAATACGGTAGATTTGTTCCGCAGTCTGGATATTCCGGTGCGTACGCTGGAGTGCTGCTCCGGGGATCTTGCGGATTTAAAGGTGAAGTCCTGCGATGTGGAGGCATGGTCTCCCAGACAGAAGAAATATTTTGAGGTGGGCAGCTGCTCCAACTTAGGCGACGCACAGGCAAGGCGATTGAAGATCCGCGTGAAGGGCGGGGACGGCGGCAAATATTTTGCCCATACGTTAAATAATACGGTGGTGGCGCCGCCGCGGATGCTGATTGCATTTTTGGAGAACAATCTGAATGCGGACGGGAGCGTCAATATTCCGAAAGCACTGCAGCCATATATGGGCGGAAAGACCAAAATTGAGGGATAACCGTACAGGACGCAGGGGGTGTAAGGGCCCCCTGTTTTTTATTGCTTTTTGAAACCTTTTGGGGGTTCGATTCGTATTATAACCGGAGGGGAACAGAGAGATGATCCAGGGCCAATTGGAAGAATATTTTCGAAAATATTATCAGATCTGTTTTCGTGTGGCATTGATGATGATGAAAAACCATGCGGATGCGGAGGACGTTGCTCAGGAGGTATTGCTGCGCCTTTTTTTGTATCAGCCCGAGTTTCAGAATGCAGAGCATGAAAAGGCGTGGATGGTACGGACGGCAATCAATTTATGTAAGGATATGCTGAAAAGCAAATGGCACACCTCTACAGTTGGGATGGACACAGTACCGGATATGGGGCAGCCGTTTTTTGAGGCGCCGTTTCCGGAGGAGGACGATACGCTTGAGGCGTTGTCCGGGCTTCCGGAACGGTACCGGAACTGCCTGTATTTATTCTATTATGAGGATTATTCCATCCGGGAGATTGCCGGGATTTTAGAGGAGCCGGAGAATACGGTTAAGACCAACCTGAGGCGTGGAAGAGAAGCATTGAAACAAAAGCTTGGCGGGAGGAGATAGGATATGTCAGTAAGCAGTGTAAGAGGAAAGGAATTTTATGAAACAGTGAATACCGGATATGGCCAGAGCCGCAAGGCCAGAGAGCAGGAGGAGCGCTTCAGCAGAAATGTGAAGGAGGAGGAACGGACGGAAGAGCAGAATCCGGCGCCGGTGTCAGAGGAATTTTCCTCCGGCAAGATTGCAGCGGAGCTGTTTATGCAGAGGATGGGGCGGAAGAATGCCGTGGCAGTTACGGAGTGCAATGTCCGGCGCATCAGCTATGAGGAAAGCGATTTTGTAAAAATCTATGCGGCAGACGGGTTTACGCTGAAAGCGAAGGTGGATTTGGATGCCTGCAGGGTTTATGTGGAGCGGAAAAATGAGGATGGGACCTATCAGGCCTATGAGGTGGATCCGCGCAATGTGACGGAGGATGCCAAAAGCCCGATTACGCAGACGGCAATGGAGGCATGGGCAAGGCTCCGGGAGGATGGGGACGATCCGGAGGAGGATACGCCGGAGGAAGAGGAACGGAATCTGACGTTGTTTGAAAAACGGCTGCAGGAATTTCAGGAGTACGTAAAGGAACGTGTGAAGGAGGGGCCGCCCAAAATTCAGATCGGCGGGGCCGCTTTTTCGGAGGAGGAATGGGAAAAGCTGATCCGCAAAATCGACCGGGATATTGACGCATATAAAGAGGAGCTGCGGGAACGCATACGAAAGCAGAAGGAGGCGTCTGCACTGAAAAAAGCGGCCAAGGGCGTTACGGATACCACAGAGGAGGCCGCGGAGGCTGCGGAGGGCGCTGCAGAGAGTGCGGCCGCAGCAGGAAACGGGACGGTGCAGCCGTCGGCCGGGATAGACGATAAAAAGGCAGGACAGGGACTTGAGATTTCGGAAAATGAGGCGTTAGAGGGAATTGAGAACGATGCGCCGCGCGGGAACAGCCTGCTGTCGCGTCTATTGGGGACAAAAAAAGCGCCCTATTCTTATCTGGCAGATAAAGACGGCAATATTGTATATAAGGGCGTTACATTTGTCTGTGACTATCAGAAAAACCGGCTTTGCCTGGGCGATATGAGTAATCCCAAAAATGTAATTACTATCCCTCTTGCAAAGGGCGGCTGCCTGTGCGTGAACCGGGATAATATCGGAATGCTTGCCAAAGCGATCGGTATGTTTTCGGCAGAGGATATTGGAAGGATTATGCGCGCCATTGCCCAGGATAATAAAGTAAAGGAGGTAGAATGGGAATTGGAGGCTAAGAGATCAGAAGGAGGTGTCGAGGTATGATGCCAGCCATTGGTCCAGTGCCATTTCTGCAAACAGAGTCGGATTTTCCTTTGCAAGGCTGATAAGCCGTTCGTAAACCTCCGGCGAGTCTGAAATGGACTGGTAAAATTTCAGGCAGTTCAGCCTGAGCGTGGTGTGGCTGTCAAGAGTGATATCTACTGAATTCGTCTCTTCATTATAGAACGATAAATCGTGTGGCATGACAGACTCCTTTCATTTTTTGTATGAATTGG
>CANDKL010000200.1 GCA_947385255.1 uncultured Roseburia sp.
AGCAGCTGTGGGATTACTATTTTACTGACGGCAAATGCCGCAGCCAATCCCAGCGGTATTCCGGCCGCAGCATTCCAGAGCGCCTGCCGATACAGTATGCCCCTTAACTGGACAGAAGTCATCCCGACTGTTTTAAGCTGCCCATAATACCGGATATCCTTGAAAACGGAGATATACAGAGTATTATAGATAAACAAATATCCGCTGGCAAAAATCATAAGAAGCAGGACCGCCAGACCTGCCGCTATCCGACAGAAATTTAAAATGGCATCATAATCGGCGTCCATAGACTGATTCCGGCCTATGCCAATCTCATGGATCATGGCAGTAATCTCACTTTCAGAATAGAGCGGATTTTCCAAGGTGATTTTTAATGCCCCCTGCGTAAAATCTGTCTGCTTCACACCCGTTGTTTTATAAAAAGCCTCCGATACATACCCCCTTTGGTTTCCGCTGTAATCCGTATACCAGCCGCAAAGGACAAATTCCCCGGAAAGAAGGCTTCCATCCGAACCTTCCTTTAACGTATAGTATGTTACCGGCAGCTTCATGCCAATTTTGGGGCGCTGTATCCCCATGGCCTTTAACGAATCCCCGGAAAGCATAATTTCATTTTCCCTTTCCGGATAGCTCCCTTCATAGTGCTCTAAAGCAGGAACTGCCTGATATTCCCAGCAGGTCCTATCCAGCCAGTACAGCCTCGTTTTCCCCAATGACCGATCCTGATATTTCTCAAAAACCGCGCATTTTACTGCAATGCCCGCATATTTGACACGATCCATCGAACGGATTTTTTCAACCTGATCCGCTCTTGGCTCGCTCAATTCAATATCGTAATCCATCCCGTTCATACGGATCTGGCGTTCGGAAACCGTATTCCAGTAGCTGATGCCCACAGCCAGAATAACCGCAATGAAAAAGGTTGTCAAAAATATGGCAAAAACGGTAAGGAGATTCCTTTTTTTATTTGCCCTGTAAGTAATTCGCGCAATCTCGCCGGCTATTTTTTATTCTTCACTTTCAGCATAGCCGTTTTCACCTCCGCAGATTTTCCCATCTTCAATGCGTATGATCCTGCCTGCCATCTGCGCAATTTCATCATTGTGCGTAATCATGACGATGGTCTGCCCAAACCGCTGCCCCGTCGTCTTCATCAGGCCCAGGACATCCTGGCTGGTACGGCTGTCAAGGTTTCCCGTCGGCTCATCCGCAAGGATAATCGCCGGTTTTGCCGCCAGCGCCCTGGCTAAAGCAACCCTCTGCTGCTGCCCTCCAGACAGCTGGTTTGGCATGGCATACTTCTTTTCCCCCAAACCAAGCATGGAAAGAATCTGCCCCACATATTCCCGATCCGGCTTAATTCCATCCAGCTTAATCGGCAGGACAATGTTTTCGTACACATTCATAAGCGGGAGCAGGTTATAATTCTGGAATACAAACCCAATTTTGCGCCTGCGGAAGATTGTCAGTTCATCCTTCGTCATTTTGGAAATATCCTTGCCGTCTACCACAACGCTTCCGGAGGTAGGATTGCCCAGCCCTCCAAGCATATGCAAAAGCGTCGATTTTCCGCTGCCGGAGGTTCCTACGACGGCAAGGAATTCTCCTTCCCTCACAGACAGGCTGATTCCGTCTAAGGCCTTCACCTGGATTTGCCCCATATTGTAGTATTTCTTTAAATTTTCTGTTTTCAATATGTCCATACTGCACCTTCTTTCTTTGTTTTACAGTGCCAGAATATCAGAACGTTCTTTCTGAAATCTTTCGTGAAGATGACAGTTTTGACACATTTACAACATGCTGCCGCCTGTCGGCGTTTCATACCGGGATAAATAGAATTGGACCGTAGTGCCCCTGCCGGGCTGGGACTTTATCTTTACATACCCTCCCTGTTTGGATAACACTTCCCTCACCAAATACAGCCCAATTCCAAATCCCGGTTCGCCGCTTACCGATTTTGAACGGTAAAACCGCTCAAACACCAGCCCCTGCTCTTCCTCTTTGATCCCAATTCCCTGATCCTGGACTTGAATACAGAGAAAGGATTCATATGGGATCACACGCAGTTTAATCTGTGAATGCTCCGGAGAATATTTCACCGCATTATCCAGGACATTTCCAAGCGCTTCTGCCGTCCACTTTTTATCCGCATAGCACAGTGCGTCCGTTTCTTCCTGCACAATACGGATATCCTTTTTCATAGCGGCCAGCTCTGCCATCTGGCAGGATGTATTCACAATTTCTTCTACGCGCATGATCTGCGGATGTATGGAAATCATCTCCTGTTCGGCATAGGACGACCGAACCAGCTCTTTCATAAAAAACTCCAGCTTTTCAGACTGTCTGCCAATTTTATCTGCCAGAGCCCTGGCGCCATCCTCCAAATCCTGCTCCTGCAAAAGCCCCGCATACAGCATAATATTTGTAAGAGGCGTCCTTACCTGATGTGAAATATCTGAAATCAGCGATTTAATCGTATCCCTTTCCTGCTGTGCCTTTCCCTGGTTCATCCCGGATATCCGGATTAGTTTGTTCAAACGTTCTGTAACCGCCGCGTCCATGGATTCATCGTAAGCCGTTTCCTGTATTTCCCCTCCGATTGCCCTGTCTAATCTTTGCAGTATATTCTGATACAGGCTCTCCATCTTTTTTTGTAAATGACGGCTGATGAATATGCAGGCGGCAGCACACCCCACAGACATCGCCGCGATCCATACAACCGATCCATTCATCAGAATTTCTCCCATATGTAGCCCTTTCCATAGGCCGTCTTAATATAAACAGGCTTTGACGGCACATCCTCCAGCTTATCCCGCAGGCGCCGGATTCCTACCGATAAAGCGTTATCCTCCACATATTCCGTCCCGTCCGGCCAAACCCATTCCAGCAGCCGTTCCCTGGTTAAAATCCGCCCTGCATGGAACACCAGCAAATACAAAATTCTCTGCTCGGTCTTACTAAGATCTATCGGCTTTCCCTCTTTGTAAAATTCCATGGTATCAAAGCAAAACCGAAATACCGGATCGCTGTACTCCGATTGCTGCTCCCCGGTATTCCTCCGGAGCAATGCCCGTATCCTTGCACGCAGAACCATCAGGCTAAAGGGCTTTGTGATATAATCATCTGCCCCGCACTCTAAGCCTTTCACAATATCCAATTCCATATCTTTCGCTGTCAGTAACGCAATAGGCACTTTGCTTGTTTTGCGTATTTCCCTGCACAAGTCCAAACCGCTTCCGTCTGGCAGGTTAATATCCAAAATAAGCAAATCAAATTTTCCTTTCCGTAACTGGGTTCTTGCTTCTGAGAGCGTTTTGCAAAGAAAAAATTCTAAATTATCATTGTTTAACGACAAACAGATCCCTTCGGCTAAGTCCTCGTCATCCTCTAAGATCAGAATCGCCTGCTTTTGATTACGCTTTATTTTCTGTACCATACAAAACTCCTTACATTATCTGTATCATCTAATTATGTATCGTTTCCATTCTATTATAGCGTAAACATCATCATCTGTATCACCAAAACATACTTTCTTTTTCTTCAATTACCGTATCGCCGCCTAAAATAGAAGAGAGGAACAGGAGAGCTGACTATTGCAGAAGAAACGCCAACCTTTTCGGCAATTTTTTAATTGTCATACTTTCCTAATTATTATTGAACAATGGAGTAGACAAATATCTGTCTCCGGAGTCAGGAAGCAATGCTACAATCGTCTTTCCTTTATTTTCCGGCCTGTTCGCAAGAATCACTGCTGCCTTCAGCGCGGCGCCGGAAGAGATTCCCACAAGGATTCCCTCGCTTACTGCAAACGCCTTGCCTTCTGCAAATGCATCCTCATTCTCAATCGCAAGAATTTCGTCGTATACTTTCGTATTGAGGACTTCCGGGACAAATCCTGCGCCGATTCCCTGAATCTTGTGCGCCCCCGGCGTTCCCTTTGACAAAACAGGGCTTCCCGCCGGCTCGACTGCCACGATCTTCACATCCGGATTCTTTTCTTTTAAGTATTCGCCAACACCTGTGATGGTTCCGCCCGTTCCAACGCCGGCAACAAAAATGTCAACCTTCCCTTCCGTCTGTTCCCAGATTTCCGGCCCTGTCGTCGCCTTATGCACCGCCGGGTTCGCCGGGTTCACAAACTGCCCCAGGATCACTGCCCCGTCAATTTCCTTCGAAAGCTCTTCTGCTTTTGCAATCGCCCCCTTCATTCCCTTGGCCCCTTCTGTAAGCACCAGCTCTGCACCATACGCCTTTAAAAGATTTCCCCTCTCGACGCTCATGGTATCCGGCAGGGTAAGGATTGCCCGGTATCCCTTTGCCGCTGCAACAGCAGCCAGGCCGATTCCGGTATTCCCGCTGGTAGGCTCAATAATGGTTGCCCCCTCTTTTAAAAGGCCTTTCTTTTCCGCATCCTCAATCATTGCCAATGCAATACGGTCCTTCACGGAACCCGCCGGATTTAAATATTCCAGCTTTGCAAGAATTGTGGCGTCTTTGACGCCTGCTTTCTTCGCATACCCATTCAGTTTCAGTATCGGGGTTTTTCCGATTAACTCCAGTGCGCTTTCTTTGATCTGACTCATAATGATTTCCTCCTTCTTGCCTGGTTTTTGGCATATAGGTATACCCGCAGGGTATTCCCTCCTTTTTGATTGATAGCTCTGCTAACATCCTTTCCGTTCATAAAAAAACAGCTGCCATATGCTTATGACAACTGCCAGCTTTATGCCTGATAAGCCGGGTGCATCATACATATGAAAAGTAAACCGTATTCATATATACAGCCTGACAGCAGCAACAACAATTATTATTTCTTCTGTTTGATGCCATATTATTTGTTTTCATATGAATTGCTCCTTTCTTAATTCCTATTTATCTAATAGGTTTTATAGGTTTTATTCTATGTTACACATTATACGTTTCCATTTTTATCTTGTCAATAGATTTTCTTAATCAGGGTAATAGATTATTCCTTTTACATATAATAGATATTGGCTATGGTTTGGAATGAGCCTGGCATATTCGTAAGAAGTATTCATGCAGCCTGGTACATTCTGTAACCTCCGGATGAAAGGAAACGCCGATCTGGTTATGGTATTTTACCCCAACAATATTTCCATCCACCCTTGCTATAATTTCTGTATCTGCCCCTGCACTTTCTACAAAAGGGGCCCGTATAAACGCCATAGGGATTTTGCCCACACCAGTTACTTCTTCTTCCGTATAAAAACTGCCCAGCTGCCTTCCGTAAGCATTACGTCTTACAGTAACTGGAAGGGTTCCCAAATATGTATTTTCATCATTCGAGATCTTTTCTGCCAAAAGAATCAATCCGGCACAGGTTCCCAGTACCGGAAGCCCTTCTTTTATTTTTTTCTTCAATGGTTCAAACAAATCCAGTTCCTTTAACAGTTTGCCCATAACCGTGCTTTCTCCGCCCGGCAAAATCAAACCGTCAAATTCCTGTTCTAAATCTCTTTTCTGACGTATTTCAAAACTCTGTACGCCTAACAGGGAGAGCATTTTTTCATGCTCAATAAATGCCCCCTGTACAGACAATACCGCTATTTTCATGTTCTATTTTCCCCTTTCAGCCATGAGAAGTTCTATTTCCTGTTCATTGATTCCCACCATAGCTTCTCCCAGATCCTCGGACAATTCTGCCAAAAGCTTTGCATCATTAAAATTGGTAACTGCCTTTACAATCGCTGCGGCACGTTTCTTTGGATCTCCTGATTTAAAAATGCCTGATCCTACAAATACGCCTTCTGCCCCAAGCTGCATCATCAGCGCCGCATCTGCAGGCGTTGCAACGCCTCCCGCCGCAAAGTTCACGACTGGCAGCCTGCTGTTTTCATGGACATATTTTACAAGGTCATAAGGAACTTCCAGTTCCTTTGCTGCCTGAAACAATTCATCCTCCCGCATGGACGTAAGCCTTG
>CANDKL010000201.1 GCA_947385255.1 uncultured Roseburia sp.
TGGACAGCAGACTATACAGAATAGAAGATTGCTTAGATATATTAGAATACAAGCAGAATCGCACAGAAAAAAACTGAATGATTTACAATTAGATATAAAAATAGCCGAAAGAAACATTAAGCGGGAATTCATCACCTCAAGGATGAAACCGAAACAGTCACGGAAATACTGAAAATCAACGAATTGGTACCACAATAACCGCATAACTCATTCAACAATATCACAAACCGGAAGATGCAAAGCCTATTGAATTGTCAATAGCTTTGCACTTTTTATTGCAGTCTGAACGATTACCCACCCCTGCACTTTACCGCTTCAACGTGTTGACTTTCCGGACAAAAACGTTTATGATAGGATAAAATGCTATCACACAGGACAGGAGGAGCTTTTCATGTCTATTCAAACACTTGGGTTTATCGGCCTCGGCTTAATCGGCGGTTCCATTGTAAAAACCGCAAAACGGATTTACCCCCATATGCATATCATCGCCCGCTCCGGACGCCAGTCTACGATCACAGAGGCCTATCAGGACGATCTCATCGATAATGAAAAAAACGCTTCTATAGAAGCTTTTGCAGACTGCGACTATATTTTTCTTTGCACGCCGGTGCAGCAGAACCTCACCTATCTCCGACAGCTGCGGGATATTATGAAGGACACCTGTATTCTGACCGATGTCGGTAGTGTCAAAGGCGATATCCACCGGGCGGTTGCGGAGCTTGGCCTGGAGGAGCACTTTATCGGAGGACATCCCATGGCCGGTTCGGAAAAGACCGGTCTTTCAAACGCAACCGCATATCTGTTGGAAAACGCTTACTACATTCTTACACCGACGGCGCAGGTAAAAAACACGTATGTCCGGGAGTTCCGGGACTTTATCGCTTCCTTAGGGGCGATTCCCATGGTGCTTGACTGTCATTCCCACGATGAGGCGACGGCCGCGATCAGCCATCTGCCGCATGTCATTGCTTCTGCCCTCGTTAATCTGGTCGAGCAGTCGGATGATGTGCACGGAACCATGAAGCAGATCGCGGCGGGAGGCTTTAAGGATATTACAAGAATTGCCTCCTCTTCCCCGGTGATGTGGGAGGAAATCTGCCTTTCCAACCGGGAAAAGCTGCTTTTGATGTTAGACGCCTATCAGAAGAGCCTCTCTGAAATACGCGCCCGGATTGCAGCGGCAGACGCGCCCGGCATCAACCGGTTTTTCCAGTCCGCAAAAAATTACCGGGACTCATTGGCCGTGACGCCGAAGGGCCCGCTTAAGACGGTATTTGAGCTGTACTGCGATTTGATCGATGAAGCGGGCGGAATTGCCACGATTGCCACGATTCTGGCAAGCAACAATTTAAGCATTAAAAATATCGGCATTATCCACAACCGTGAGTTTGAAGAGGGCGTATTGAAGATTGAAATGTACGATCAGGCCTCGTATGACCGGACGATAACGCTGCTGCACAAATACCACTATACGGTTTATGAGCGATAAACTGAAATAAAGAAGGGAGTGCGTTATGGATTTAAAACACACTGCACATTTAAAAGGAACCATATCCGTCCCCGGAGACAAGTCCATCTCCCACCGCGCCATCATGTTCGGCGCCATTTCGGAGGGGACGACGGAAATCACAAATTTCCTGCAGGGAGCCGACTGTCTTTCTACTATATCCTGTTTCCGTGAAATGGGAATCTCCATAGAAAACAGGGCTGGACGCGTTACCGTTCACGGAAAAGGGCTGCACGGATTACAAAAACCCGGCAAAATGCTTGACGCCGGCAACAGCGGAACGACTACACGCCTGATTTCCGGCATTTTGGCAGGCCAGCCCTTTTCCAGCGAATTAAACGGAGACGCTTCCATTCAGAAGCGGCCGATGAAGCGGATTCTTACGCCGCTGTCTGCCATGGGAGCCAACGTACAAAGTATCAAAAACAACGGCTGCGCACCGCTGGCCTTTTCACCGGCGCCTCTGCACGGCATTTCGTATCCGTCCCCCGTGGCCTCCGCCCAGGTAAAATCCTGTATTTTACTGGCGGGGCTGTATGCGGACGGCACAACCTCCGTGACAGAGCCCAGGCTCTCAAGAAACCATACCGAGCTGATGCTCTCTGCCTTTGGGGCGGAGATTACGGCAGACGGCACAACCGTTTCCATCCTGCCGCAGCCAAGGCTGACCGGGCTCTCCGTCACAGTTCCCGGCGACATTTCCTCCGCCGCTTATTTTATCGCTGCGGGACTTCTGGTAAAGGACGCCGAAATTCTCATCCAAAACGTCGGGATCAACCCGACCCGGGACGGTATTTTAAAAATTGCCTGTGCCATGGGCGGCCGCATAGAAAAATTAAACGAACGTACTGTGTCCGGCGAACCTGTCTGCGATTTGCTTGTAACATCCAGTCCGCTCCACGGAACTACGGTGGGCGGCGATGTGATTCCGTCCCTGATTGACGAAATTCCAATCATCGCCGTTCTGGCCGCATTTGCCGAAGGAACTACGGTCATTCAGGATGCCGCGGAGCTAAAGGTAAAAGAATCCGACCGGATTTTCACCACAACCGATAATCTGCGGCGGATGGGCGCTGCCGTACAGCCGACAGCAGACGGCATGATTATCGAAGGCAATCCGGACGCACTGCACGGCACCGATTTTGAAAGCTACGGCGATCACCGGATCGCCATGTCCTTTGCAGTGGCCGCACTGGCCATCCAGGACAACTGTACGATGCGCAATGCGGAATGCGTCAGAATCTCCTATCCTGACTTCTACGATGAGCTTGCAGGATTATCGGTTTAGCCAATGGCTGCGGCAAAGAAAAGGTAACCGTTCAGCCTACGGCTTCACTGTTTTTTTGTTTTTGCAAATTAAATAGGTGTAAAGCCTTACTCATTCAATAAAGACTTTACACCTTATGTTTGTTTTTGTTTGGTTGTCATTCAGTTGTTAATTGCCATCTTCAAGCATATTTTGAAATATGTCTTTCAGTTCTTGCAGTTCTTTGTTATCTGGAGTTTCTTCTAAAGCTCTTTCTATTTGTGCTAGTGTTAACCGCACAAAACCTTGAAATTGCTTGTTAGTCATGCCCATATTATCACCTGCTTTCTTTTGGCTTAGTTGACAGCTACTAATTTTATTATAACAACCTATGCTAAAAGTGTAAAGCCTTTTATTGAATTGTCAAGGTACTTTGTGTAACAGTTCGGTTACTTTTCATGAGGGTAGGGAAATGCAACGGTATTCAAACTATTATCTGCTAATTTCTAAAAACCTCTTGCCTTCTGAACCTCTTCGTGCTATACTCTGGTTTAAATTTGAAAATCCATCGCAGGTTTCACTCAGGGAGGAGGAAAATAATATGGCTAAGAAAAAGCGTCTGCCCGTCTTACTGCTTGCAGCTGCCGTTTGTTTTGTTATGCTGTTTTCCTCCGTTTTTATTGCCGTCAATACAGACCATGACTGCATGGGTGAACACTGCCCGATCTGTTATCAAATCAATTTTTGTGAAAATACGTTAAAAACACTTTCCCATGCTGTTCCTGCAATAACGCTTGCTATTGCATTAACAGACTCTTTTTCGACATGTCTTTCTGCTTTTACGGCAAGAAAACGGACGGAATCCTTGGTCACATTAAAGGTAAAGCTTTCGAATTGAATAAAAGCCTGATGAAAGCAAGGGGTCAGTCTGCCTTTTTACAAGCAGATTTTATCGGCGTAAGGAGCTGTATGGAAATAACTTACATCTGTACAGGTTATTTTCTCACAGTCTCTAAGCGGATACTCCTTGTATTTTTGCGCCCATTTTTAGACTTTTACTTTGATTCGGAGGTTTTAAACATGAAAAAAAATATAACACTTCTTATGGCTGCCCTTATCATGGCAGCTATGTTCTCTGCGTGCGGCAATACGCCGGACAGCGGCAATTCGAATGTCCCGGAATCAGAAAATTCAGATGGTTCGGACAAAATCAGCATCATTACTACTATTTTTCCAGAATACGACTGGGTTCGTGAAATTTTAGGCGACCAATCCAATCATGCGGAGCTGACCATGCTGCTCGATAATAGTGTGGATTTGCACAGCTACCAGCCTACGGCGGATGACCTGATAAAAATAGCAAACTGCGATATGTTTCTTTATGTCGGGGGCGAATCGGATGAATGGGTGGAAGACGCCTTAGGGCAGGCCGAAAATAAAAACAGGGCCGTCATCAATCTTTTAGACGTCCTTGGCGATTCCGTTAAAACAGAAGAAGCTGTTGAAAGGATGCAAACGGAAGAACACGGGCACAGCCATGAGGAAGAAAAAGACGAACACGTCTGGCTTTCCCTGAAAAATGCGCAGATCATTTGCAGGGAAATTGCGGCAAAGCTGTCTGAAATTGATGAAGCAAACAAAGAGAGTTATACCGCAAACGCAGAAGCCTATCTTGAAAAACTGTCTGACCTTGACGACGCGTACAACGCAGCGGTTTTGGCGGCAGATAAAAAAACGCTTCTGTTTGGCGACCGCTTCCCGTTCCGTTACCTTGCCGACGATTACGGCTTAGATTATTTTGCGGCTTTTACCGGCTGTTCTGCGGAAACAGAAGCCAGCTTTGAAACGATTCTGTTTCTTGCAAATAAAGTAGACGAATTAAAATTGACCAG
The DNA here is from genome assembly GCA_947385255.1 of uncultured Roseburia sp. GTDB lineage: Bacteria > Bacillota > Clostridia > Lachnospirales > Lachnospiraceae > Roseburia_B. The sequence goes on from CANDKL010000201.1 coordinate 4,646, forward strand.
CGTCCTGACTATTGAGGGGGCGGAGCATAAGATTGCGGAAACTGTCGTTTCAAATACTTCTGAACAAAACCAAAAGGTTTTAACAATGGATTCCCTGCAGTCTACGGACTCCGGCGATGCGAACAACGGCACGACATACCTTTCGGTGATGGAACAGAACCTTGAAGTGTTGAAAGAAGCGTTGAACTAAGAAGGGAGGATGCTATTATGGCTTTACTTACATGCCAGGACTTATCGCTTGGGTATGATGCAAAGGAAATTTTGCACGGCTTGAGCTTTTCCGTGGATTCCGGTGATTACCTTTGTATCGTTGGGGAAAACGGCTCTGGAAAAAGTACCTTAATGAGAACCATCCTGGGGCTTTTGCCGCCTGTCCATGGAACGGTTTCTGCAGGGGACGGTTTAAAACCCAACGAAATTGGCTATCTGCCCCAGCAGACCGCGATACAGAAAGACTTCCCTGCCTCGGTAAAAGAAATTGTGCTCTCCGGCTGTCAGGGAAGATGCGGCGTTCGCCCGTTTTATAACAAAACAGAGAAAGAGCTTGCTGCCAAAGCGCTGGAGAGGATGGGGATTTCCCAGCTTGCCGGCCGCTGTTACAGGGAGCTTTCCGGCGGGCAGCAGCAGCGGGTGCTTTTGGCTCGGGCGCTGTGCGCAACGCAGAAAATGCTGCTCTTAGACGAGCCTGTGACCGGACTTGACCCAAAGGTAACAGGGGAACTGTACCGGCTGATTGGGGAACTAAACAGCCGTGACAAAATTACCATTATTATGATTTCACATGACATTGCAGCGGCCGTAAAATACGCCAGCCATATCCTCCACATTGGACGCAAGGTATTTTTTGGTACAAAGCAGGAATATTGGAAAAGCGGCGCAGGGCAGCTTTTCGCATCAGAAGGAGGCGTTTCATATGACTGCAGTAATTGAAAAGATAGCCGTTTATTTGGAGTATCCATTTGTCCGTTATGCTTTAATCACAGGCATTTTAATTGCACTCTGCTCTTCCCTTTTGGGTGTGACATTGGTATTGAAACGATTTTCTTTTATCGGGGACGGCCTTTCCCATGTAGCCTTTGGCGCAATGGCAGTCGCAGCTATTTTAAATATGACAAATGACATGCCCCTCATATTGGTCATTACCGTTGCCTGCGCCGTGATGCTCTTACGGACCGGGCAGGATACGAAAATCAAGGGCGACGCTGCGGTAGCCATGATTTCCGTAGGTTCCCTTGCCATCGGCTATTTATTATTGAATTTGTTTTCCACTTCGTCCAATTTGACAGGCGATGTA
>CANDKL010000202.1 GCA_947385255.1 uncultured Roseburia sp.
TGGACTGTACGCCTGCTGTGATGCAGGAGCCTACCAGACCGGTTAACGCCGGATCCTCGGAATAATATTCAAAGTTACGTCCGTTCATCGGATCCCTGTGGATGTTCATACCAGGAGCAAGCCACAGTGTAACGCCGAATTCATTCATTTCTTCGCCGATTGCCTGCCCCACCTCTGTTAAGATGTCAATATTCCAGGTCTGCGCCAAAAGCGTACCAATCGGGAATGCCGTTGCATTGTCCTTTTCTTCTGTCACACGAACGCCTGCCGGGCCGTCTGCTTCTACGGTATTCGGGATACCTAAGGTTCCGCCGTAGTTTCCGGTTGTTTCGCCTGCCGCGCCCTTTACGCTGTTTGCCTCTGAGCCCCAGTCTGTCGCATCGGACATGTTGGCGCCGCTAATTCCGTTTACGATATTTGCCAGCTGCTGATTCGTTAAGCCGGCAAGGAATTCCTTCATTTCTACGGTGCCGTTGTATACGTCGATCAGCTTTGTCCCTTCCGGAGCTGCGTCTACGATTTCAACGGTTTCATTTTCTGCCGGCGTGTAGCCTGCCGCTGCTTCTGCGGTCAGATAGGTTACAACGGCATCCTCATCAATCTGGGAAGCATTGTTTACGGTTTCAAATTCACCTGCCGCAAGCGCAATTCGTTCTGCTGCTGCGATTTCTGCCGCTTCGCCTTCATAGGTATAGGAATCTGCGTCTGCTGCGCTCAGCTCATGCAGCTCTCTGTCAACTACCAGCTGATTGCTTAACTGCTCTGTCGTCACATCCTCTGCCAGTGTCAGGACTGCAGCTGCCTTTGTATTTCTGGAGCTGTTGCCGACACGCACTACGTAATCGCCGTCTTCCATGATATAAGCGGCCCTGTCCTCGCTGTAGGAAGACATCTCGGTGGTTTTATAGGTTACCGTCAGCTTCTGGCTCTCGCCCGGTGCAAGAACGTCTGTCTTTGCAAAGCCTGCCAGCTCCTGATACGGTTTTTCAATTGCGCCGTCCGGTGCGGAGAAGTATACCTCTACCACTTCCTTTCCGGAGTAGGTGCTGCCTGTATTCTTTACGTTTACAGTAACGTCCACTGTATCTGCATTTGCTTTTACAGAAACCGGTGTAATACTGAAATCTGTGTAGGATTTCCCATAACCAAACTCATAGGCTGGTGTAATGCCAAAGGAATCGAAATAACGATAGCCTACATAAATGCCTTCTGTGTAATCCTCCTGCGTGGAATTTCCGTCATGATTTCCAATCGTCTCGCTTGCCGGATAATCCTCATAATCCACAGCCCATGTATCGGACAATTTACCGGACGGCGTCACAGCTCCTGTTAAGATGCTTGCGACTGCGTTTCCGCCCTCCATACCTGCCTGAGATACCAGCACAAGGCTGTCTAAGCCGTTTATCTCTTTGAAGAACTTCGTATCTACAATACCGCCTACGTTCAAAAGGACGATGGTCTTGTCAAAGTTCGCATTCATCAGCTCGATGTTTGCGCGCTCCACGTCGGACAGATAGTACTCGCCCTTATCGATCGCACGATCCGCGCCTTCTCCGGAGGTACGGCTGATCGTATAGATTGCCGTATTCACGCCGTTTTCCTTTGCATTGTTGATATCAATCTGGGTCAGTGGCTGGTCGATTGCAAGAACGGAATCCGCACCGCCGAAGCCGCCGCGTACATAGATTGCATAGTCATTGGAACGCTTTTCACGCAATGCCTGAGCCTTCTTTGCTTCAAATGTTTCAATATAGCTCTCCCACCACTCCTGATTGGAGAATTTGTATGCGGACTGCAATCCGTCATAAATCGTTACGGTATATTTGTTATAAACATCACCGGAGCCGGTACCGCCCTTAATGGATCCGTAGTTTGCCGTACCGAATACAGCGACCCTGGAATCCTTTGCCAACGGAAGCACGTTGTTCTCATTCTCTAACAGAACCATTCCTTCTTCCGCCGCACGCCTGGAGATTTCTGCATTCTTCTTCTCCATTTTGCTTCTTTCATCCTTCTGCTGCGTATCCAGATCCTTCTGCAGCTTCTCAAGCTGTGCCTTTAGGGAAGCCACCTCTTCTTTGGCCTTCTGAAGCTCTTCCTGTGCCGCCGCGCCGGACTTCTCTAACTCCTCTACTCGCTTTTCTGCTGCTGCAAGCTGCTGTTTAAAATATTTCGAAGCCGTTGCGGTATCGTTTAATACCAGCGTATCAAACAGCTTATCGAATACGGCGCTTCTTACAATGACGTTGAGCATATTGATTGCGGATCTCTGCAGATCGCCAAGCCGCATAATGTCGCCGGCTTCCAGTCCGTTTAACAGAGACTGTACGTTGCCGCCCGGCATCTCGCAGTCATTTCCTGCATACATCAGCCATGACTGTACATTCTGTCCGCGAAGCTTGCCGTATACGGTTCCTACGGAATACCAGTCTGTCATTACAAAGCCTTCAAAGCCCCATTCATTCCGGAGGATTTCATTCAACAGGCCGTAATGCTCAAATGTGGAATAGCCGTTTACCATGTTGTAGGAGGACATGATATAATCCGGCTGTGCTTTCTTTACGCCGATTTCAAAGCCCTTTAAGTAAATTTCCCTTGCCGCCCGTTCGGAAACAACCGAGTTCGAGCCCATACGGCTGTTTTCCTGGCTGTTAAACGCAAAATGCTTTAAGGTTACGCCAACGCCAGACTCGGAACCGTCTTCATTCGTCTCTACGCCCTTTGTCTCTGCCGCTGCCGTCAGACCGCTTACCAGCGGATCCTCGGAATAATACTCAAAGTTACGTCCGCAAAGCGGATTCCTGTGGATATTCATACCCGGTGCAAGCCATGAGGTTACGCCGTACTCTAACATTTCTACGCCAACTGCGCGTCCAACCTCTTCAATTACGCCCGGATCCCAAGTCTGCGCCAGAAGCGTACCGATTGGGAATGCCGTACAATACTGATAATAGGTCGTTCCGTCTGTCGTATACAGGGAAACACCGGATGCAATTGTCGCCTGATACTCTGCCTCATCCGCAAACTCACGCTTTGTATAAATATTTCCGGACCAGCTGTAGCGTGCGGTATAATAAGTCTGATTCGGATCATACGGCGCGTCTGCGGCTACCAGATCATACATAATATAGCTGTTGGTAATACGGATACCTGCCGGGCCGTCGGACATTACAACATTTGGAATGTACCTGGAAACATACAGATTGCTGGTGGTCTCGCCTGCAGCGCCGTATACGGATTCTGCCTGAGAGCCAATCACTGCCGTCTGCTCGCCGCTGCCTGCGCTTAAGCCGTCATAGGTTCCGCCCTCTACGAAATCGGCAAGCTCTACGTTTGACATATCCGCAACCAGCTGCTCCATTGTGATATTGCCGGTTACTACGTCTACCAGCGTTGCATTTTTCGCTGCATCTACGGTAACAAATTTCTCTTTTTCCGTATCCTCTTTGCCCGCTGCATATTTTGCAGAATCCTTTTCGGCGTCGGAGCTTACATAGGTTGTAATCTCGCCGCCCTGATAGGTATGCGTTTCTGCCGGCGCAAAGCTTGCGGAGCGGAGATTGGTATTTCTGGAGTTTGCCGTCAGGCCGTCATTCCCCGGCGTAATGCCTGTGCCATAGCCTTCTGCATTTCCGTCTAAAATACCTTCAATCGGTGTATTTCCATACTGCGGGGTTGCGGTAGGCCTCTGGCTGCTTCCCGTATAGGTATTATTCAAAACGATACCTTCCTCATAGGTACCCTTCTGCAGCTGCTCCCTTGTTGCGCCAAGATTATTCTGGCACTGCTCGGTAACTACGTCCGCATCCAGCGTAAGCGTTGCGGCCGCTATGGTATTTCTGGAGCTGTTCCCCACACGGATGGTATACCTGCCGTCTTCCAGCACATAGGCGTCCCTGGCTTCGTCATAGCTGGACATATCCTTCGTGTCAAATGTAACAGTCACATTTTCTGTAGCCCCTGCTTCTACCAGAACCTTCTGATAGCCTGCCAGCTCCTGGAACGGCTTGTCTAAGTTTCCTTCCGGTGCGGAGAAATAAACCTCTACCACTTCCTTGCCTGCCACATCGCCTGTATTGGTAACAGCCGCCTGTACCGTTACGGTTTCTTCATTTGCTGTAACGCCCGTTACATGAATGGAGAAATCCGTATAGGAGGATCCGTATCCAAACTCATACGCGACATCCTTGCCAAATGTATCAAAATAACGGTATCCTACATAAATATCATCTACATAACGCTCCTCTAACGTCTCGCCGTCGTTGCTTGAGAAGCCTTCTGAGGACGGATAATCCGCATAGTCCAAGGCCCATGTATCGGTCAGCTTGCCAGACGGGTTTACGGTTCCGTTCAGCACCTGTACTACGGCATGTCCGCCGTTCTGACCTGCCTGGGACATCAGAAGCAAGGCGTCCAAGCCTTCGATTTTGCCCCGGTTCAGCTCGTCATCTGCCTCATAGCCGCCCTTGCCATGATAGAAATTCGTATCAATGATACCGCCGACATTCAGCACGACGATGACATCCTCAAATTTCTCTCCCAGCATCGCTAGGTTTGCGGCTTCATTATCCGTCAGATAATAGTCGCCCTTTGCCGCCCTGCGGTCAGAGCCCTCTCCTGAATTACGCGCCAGCACATAAACCGCGGTCTGTGCTTCTGCCGCCGCCTCGTCGATGACGGCTTCCTCATAAACGGCTTCGTTGTAGGTTCCTGTATTTCCCCACATGCCGCCGCCTCCGCTGCCGCTCTCCTTAGAGGCCTCTTCCTGTGCCGCAAGAAAAGCCTTGTTGATGATATTGTATCCCGCATCCTCAAAGCCCTGCTGTACATCCACATTTGCCCCGTCCTTTAAGTACACGTCACCGGATCCGGTGCCGCCCTTTACCGTTGCATATACGCCCGCGCCATAAAGAGCCACTCTGCCGGTCTTCGAAATCGGAAGTGCACCCTGATTGTCCAAAAGGACCATACCCTCTGTAGCTGCCCTCTGGGAAATCTCTGCGTTGGTCGCTTCCCTGGCCGCACTGGAATTCGGATCTGAAGATGCTGCCATGGAAGGAACCGCACTTGTTACCACAAGCGCTGCCGCCAGCGTCAAAGATAACGCTGATCTTGCTGTTTTGTTTCTCATGTCTTTTCCTCCTTCATTAAAAATCACAAACATTATGTACGTAATTATAAATGATTTGGAAAGATAAAAACTGCTGTTTTTCCGTTTTCTATTGTACTTTTTCCGTCATCTTCCATTCGTCTAATTGCTGCTGCACCTCGTACACAAGCTGCTCCGATCCAGCTTCTCTGAGCCTCCTGTGAAATTCCTTTAAATAGTCCTCCGTATCGCAGAGCCCCACCTTAAGCCTTGGCGTATACGTATTGACAATCTGCCGCAGCCTGCCCAGATCCACCGTAATCCTGCTCTCGTCCAGCCAGAAGCCATATGCCGCCGAACGGACGGCGGAATCCTGAAACGCCAGAAACTCTTCCTCCAGATTGTGCGACATGCCGTTCCACACCCCTGCCTTTAAGGTGTTGAACTTCCATTTGGAGGGATTAAAATACGCTGCCGTTTCATGCGTTTCTCCTTCCTGAAAGCAAAAGCTTCCGTCCCCCTGCACCTCATAATGCTCTCCCTCCGCTCCATATAAAATCAGGTTCAGAATCTCCGGATCCGAATACAGCAGATCCAGCGCCTTTACCGCCTCTCGCGGATATTTTGTACCCGCTGAAATCCCCCAGACGTATACCCAGTCGTCCTCGGTATCCAAAACCGGAGGCTTCTCAAACGGTATGATAATCACCTGCTCCCCGAATATACTCTCATCATATTGCGTTTCGTCCGGCTTGATCACACACTCCGCTGCAAACGCATCTCCCGCTACCACCAGGTTTTTCCCCGCTTCTATGCAGGTCAGCACATCCTTTG
>CANDKL010000203.1 GCA_947385255.1 uncultured Roseburia sp.
GCCACCGCTTCGCCAGATAGCACGACTCCTCGTAAGCCCTTGTCTCAAATACATTGCATACGACCGGGGCATTGTCTTCATATAAGATTCCGGCAAGGCATCCGTCCAGGATATCCGCAATCGGACTCCGTTCCAGCACGGCATTGCCGCGCTTTTCGAGCGCCCAGGGTATGACATCCGGCTCATACCGCATAATCACGTCAAAAAACGGCTCCAAATCCTCCGGCTGACGAACCGCAGATACGTTCATCTGATACCTCTTCACAAGCTCCCGGTTCAAAAGCGCACCGCTGCTGTGCAGATCGCTTAACGGCTTTGGAATCCCGTAAATGCCCTCCTGCCCCAAATCCTGTGAAACGGCTTTTTCCTCCAGCACCTGCCTAAGCGCCGGGGCATCCTTAAGATATCCGCTCAGCTCCAGTAAAAGGTGCTTCTGGACACAGGAGCAGTACGTATTGTAATACATGCCGTAAATATCCAGCCCCATCTGCCGGTTCTTATAGTCATTGTCCCCGGACTCCTGCCCCGTAGCCACCAGTTGAACCTTCACACCGATTTTCTCTATGGAAGCCTCCTCCAGCTTACAGTTTACCTGATCCATATTCTGCCGCACCCCAGAGCTGCCCGAAATTCCGATCCTTACAACCGGCGCCTCATCCAGGGCCTCCACATGCGGCACATTGCCGCAGCCTGCCGCCATACCGGTTCCCAAAAAAAGTATCCCAAACACAACCGCCTGCCTTATCCTTACCCTTTTTCTTTTGTTTTCCATCCTTTTCCTTCCCTAATTTTACGAATTTTACAAAAAGATCTATTCATTTTCCTGTCTTCATTGTATAATACCCACAAAGGAGAACCCACCTATGGATAAAATAACTGCACGCTTAAAGCTCCCCTTTCAGCTTTTTCGAAAAAGCCCTACACAAAGACGGCTTCTTCTCATCTACATTGTGATATATGTTCCGCTGTTTTTATTCATGTTTGCCGCCATCCGGTATGCCGATCGGCTTCTTACGCAGCAGGGCATCCGCTATAATCATAACACGGTATCCATGCACATGGCAACGGTAGACAACGATTTGTACCACACCTCCAATTACCTGTACACCTTCCTGCTCAACGAGGATCTGTACCGGTATATTTCCGTTCCTGAACATACCCTGGATACACAGGTTTTCATACAAAGCTATTTTGGCAGCTATTTGAATACCTTTAACGGCTACTGCAGCCTGTTTTTTTATTTTCCGGATCAGGATATTTTTCTTATGCGCAGCGCCAGCTACGACTCATTTTGGGAGCGCCGGGAGATGAAAGAATATATCCGCCGTCACTGCACAGTCAAAAAGGAGAACTCGCAGACCCCGAATTTCACCGGATGGACCTTTCATACGGTAGGAAATCAGGATTACCTGATCGAAACGATGGACTACCACAACGTCTATGTAGGCGCCTTCGGCATCTGCAGCTATATTTTCGAGGATCTCCGCGAGCTGGAAAAGGATACCGGCGGCTCGTTTCTTCTGTCCAACCAGGCGGATGAGGAGGCCTCCCTGTTTTCCGAATTGTCCCAGGATGACAGAGCGCATCTTAAAAGCAGACAGTATGTTACGATTCCCGTGCAATCTCAGGATAACGACTACCGGCTCTCGCTGTATATTCCGGCAGCAAATATCCTGGGCCCCTTTCCACAGCTGCAGTATCTGGCAATCGGCCTGGCAATTCTAACCCTGCTGCTCTTTGCCATTCATCTTTACAGTATCTATAAAAGAATGCTTGCCCCGATCCTGTCCATGATTACCGCAATGGAGGCTATTCAAGAGGGAGATTTCCATTCCAGGCTCGCCGTTTTGGACACCCATGACGAATTTGCAAAGCTTACCGAGACGTTTAACTATATGATCAACCGGATCAATGACCTGAAAATTCAAATCTACGAGAAAAAGCTAAATCAGGCCTATGCCAGGCTTTCGTATCTGACGCTTCAGATTAAGCCCCACTTTTTCTTAAACTGCCTGAACCTGCTGTACAGCCTGGGATTAAGCGGCCGTTCCGAGCTGGTCGCCGATTTTTCCTCTGCGCTGATGAAGCATTTCCGTTATCTGTTCAAAAGCTCGGAAAGCATGGTTACACTGGAGGAGGAGCTGGTACATATCAAAAATTTCCTGCACATCCAGCAGATTCGGTTTCAGGATGAGCTGGCAACGGAATACCTGATAGACGAGGGCGCCGGCAATATGCGGATTCCGGTTCTCTCCCTGCACACCTTTGTGGAAAATATTTTTAAGCATGCTTATAATGACACGCAGAAAAAGAGGCTCCGCATCACGGCTTATCCGGACAGGCAAAAGGACTGTGAATTCCTTGTCCTCTATATCGAAGACAATGGCAAAGGATTTTCCAAGGACATCCTGGAACAGTTCAACCTGCCGATCGGTCCGGAAGACGCAGAAAGCGGCGCCAATCCGCCTGCCGACAGCCTGAATGCCGGAAGGGATACCCATATCGGCATTTCCAATGTAAGACAGCGGCTTTATTATCTTTACGGCAGCGGCACATGGCTTTGCTGTGAAAACCGCAGAGAGGGCGGGGCGCGTATTATTATGATGCTTCCCCAATCCGATATGCCGCACCTGTAGAAAGGGAGAGAACGATTATGCATTTATTACTTGTAGACGATGAGGTATTTGCACTAGAGGCTCTTTTACAGACCATTCCATGGCAGAGCTTAGGCATCCGGCAGGTTTCTTCCTGCCACAACATTACGGCTGCTAAGGAGCTGTGCAGCCAGAACGAAATACAGATTGTCATCTGTGATATTGAAATGCCGAACGGAAGCGGCCTTGAGCTGGCCCGTTGGCTGCACGAATACCATCCAAAGGCCCTGATTCTGTTTTTGACCTGCCATTCCGATTTTTCCTATGCCAAGGAGGCGATTTCCTACCGTGCATTTGCCTATCTGCTCAAGCCGTTTAATAAGGAGGAGATCTGCCAGACCGTACAGGATGCCGTATCCACCATCCAAAAACGGCAGTTTCGGGACAAGCCCGGTACGCCGCCCGCCGACAGGGAAGCCCCGGACGCGTCCTCTACCGACAATCCGGAGCAGGTGGTACAGCAAATCCTGTCCATGCTCCGGCAGGATGTCACCATCAGCCGGGAGGAGCTGGCCCGGCGCGTCTACTTAAGCCCCGATTACATGACCCGAATCTTTAAACGCTTCACCGGAAAAACCTTCAGCGAATATACCAGCGAGCTCAAGCTGGATACCGCAAAGCACCTGCTTGTGGATACGGACGAGCCGGTCAGCAGCATCGCCGTTTCCCTCGCATACGTAAATTTTTCTTACTTTTCCAGGATATTTAAAGCCGGAACCGGAATGTCGCCGAAGGAATACCGCAAAAAGTACCGCAAATAAAAAAAGCAGCCGCATTCCTGCGGCTGGCCTTTTTATGGATTTGTCCCCTCCGCCTTCGTGCGCATACGCTGAATCGCATTGTCAATCGCCTTCGGGGATTTTCCCATTCGTTCTGCAATCTGCCGGTAATTGAGGCCCTCCAGCATGTAATCGAACACCTGCTTTTCCATTTTGCTTAAGTTTCCCTTTAAAGCCAGAAATCTCTGCCTGACGTCTTCCCTTCCGATCAAAAGGCTTTCCGGGTTCTCCTCCGCCCCGCCCGAAAGAACGTCGGCTAACGCCACGCCGTCAGCATCCGAGGCATCAAACGAAATATATGTATTCAGGGGCGCATGCTTTTTGCGCCGGGACGCTTCCACCGCCGTATACATCTGCCGTTCCACGCACAGCCTGGCAAAATAGTAAAACGATGCGTCCCTCCCCGGCTCATATTCCTGAATCGCCTTAAACAGACCGATCATGCCCTCCTGAATCAGATCGTCCGTGTCTCCGCCAATCAGATACAGCGCATTGGCACGCTTGCGCACCAGCGGCTTATACTTATCTAAAATGTAATCCATAATCCCGCTTTCGTTATTCCGAAGCCTTGCAATCAGCTCCTCATCCAAAACCCCCGTATAATCTGCCATTTATTTTACCGCACCTCTCTGGCGTAAAATTTCAAATGCCAATACTCCTGCAGCCACCGAAGCATTCAAGGAATCCAACTCGCCCTTCGTCGGTATGGAGGCAATAAAATCGCAGCTCTCCTTTACCAGCCTGGAAACACCGTCTCCCTCGCTTCCAATCACAAGGCCGAGCGGCCCGGTCAGATCCAGCTCGTACATCGGCCTGCCGTCCATGTCCCCGCAGACAAACCACATGCCCTCTTTCTTTAACTCCTTCATCGTCTGCACCAGATTCGTCACCTTGGCTACGGGCGTATAATTCAGCGCGCCGGCCGACGCCTTGGCTACCACCGCGGTCAGGCCTGCCGCCCTGCGCTTTGGAATCACCACTCCATGCGCACCGGCCAGATTGGCTGTCCGGATGATTGCCCCCAGATTATGGGGATCCTCAATATTGTCCAGCAAAAGGAGAAACGGGGGCTCTCCCTTCTCCCTTGCCCGTTTTAAAATGTCCTCTACCGCTGCATACGAATAAGCCGCTGCCGCCGCGATCACACCCTGATGCTTTCTGGTTTCGGAAAGCGCGTCCAGCCGCTCCCTGGATACAAAATTTACAATCGTATCCTTCCGTTTTGCCTCCCGCAGAATCGTCTGTATGGGACCGTCCTTTAAGCCGTCCTGCACATACAGCCTGTCAATGGTTTTCCCCGAACGAAACGCCTCCAATACGGCGTTCCGCCCTTCGATTTTTAATGATTCCTGTTCCATGCTTTATATCCTCTCCTTTATGCGTAAAAGCCCCTCTCTGGTCAGAAAAAGAATTCTCTCAAACTGATCCGTCAAATACAAATACCCCACAAGCGCCTCAAACCCGGTCGCCTTGCGGTAATCCGACATACTCGCATTTTTGGCCATGGTCGGGGAATGTGCATTGCGGCCCCTGCGGTAGATGTCCGCCTCCTTTGGCGTCAGCTCCGGCTGCAGGCTTTCGATCAGCTTCGCCTGTGTCTTAGCCTTTACAATATGGCTTGTCCTATGATGCAGCGCATTCACCCCGGTATTACCCCGGCCTACGACAACAGAGCGAATGACCAAATCAAACACGCCGTCTCCAATATAAGCCAGCGTAAGGGGCGAATAGGTACGGATATCTGCCGCTTCCACTTCAAACCGCTCCAGAATCCGTGCATTTATACCCGCTTCCATTGCACGCCTTCCCTGGTGTCCTTTAGCTGAATTCCCTTTTCCAAAAGCAGATCGCGGATTTCATCTGCCCTGGCAAAATTTTTCTCTTTTCTGGCCCTCTCACGCTCTGCAATGAGGCCTTCAATTTCCCCGTCCAAAATCTCCTGTTCCCGCTCTGTGATAATACCAAGCACATCGCAAAGCGTCTTAAACTGTGTATCTAAACCCTGCAGATAAGCGCCGGTATGCCCGGAGGAGGTATTGGTATTAATAAATTTGACCAGCTCAAACACGGCAGAAATGGCGTCCGCTGTATTAAAATCGTCATCCATGGCGTCCTCAAACTTCTGCGTAAAGGCTTCTGCTTCCTTTAAAAGTCCCGCTTCCCCCTCCGTAACAGCGCCGTCCTTTGCCGCCGCCTTAAGATGCCGCAGGCTTTCCGCCGCGGTTACAATCCGCTCCAGCCCGTTTTTGGCCGCCTCCATCAAATCCGCGCTGAAATTCAGCGGACTTCGATACTGCGCGCTCAGCATAAAAAACCGCAGCACCTGCAGATCGTACCTGGCAGCCACCTCACGAACCGTAAAGAAATTCCCGGCCGACTTTGACATTTTTTTATTGTCAATATTGAGGAACGCATTGTGCATCCAATATTTGGAAAACGGCACGCCGTTCGCCGCCTCGCTCTGGGCAATTTCATTTTCATGGTGGGG
>CANDKL010000204.1 GCA_947385255.1 uncultured Roseburia sp.
TGTCTACCGCTTGCTAAAGGCGGTTTATGGCATACACCCTAACGGGCGCACGATCGTTTCTTTTTGCTGCATGGGAAAGAGGCTATCTGACGAGTAACAAAAAAACTCTGTCCGATGTGGAAATGGCATGGGATGTCTGCCATTTCCACGGACAGAACGGGCAGCAGCTATCTGAACGGTTATGAAACACAGGATAATTTTACTATTTTCGCTTGTCTTGCCCCGCCCTATCTGTTATAATCAGAAAACAAAACAAATTTTACAAGGAGATGTCAAAATGAAAGGAAATATTGTTGTTGGACAGTCAGGCGGCCCTACCGCCGTAATCAATTCATCCATCGCCGGCGTATATGTACAGGCGAAGAAACTGGGCGTAGAAAAAGTATATGGTATGGTACACGGCATCGAAGGCTTTTTAGAGGACAAGCTGTGTGATATGGACGAGTATTTCTCCGATCCGATTAACGTTGAGCTTTTAAAAAGAACACCTTCTGCTTTCTTAGGCTCCTGCCGTTTCAAAATGCCGAAGATCGAAGGCCATGAGGACGTATACGAGAAGGTATTCGAGATCATGGAAAAGCACAACATTGAATGCCTCTTCTATGCCGGCGGCAATGATTCCATGGATACCGTAAAGATGTTATCCGACTACGCTGCGGCACACGGCAAATCCCAGAGGTTTATGGGCGTGCCGAAGACGATTGACAACGACCTGCCTATCACAGACCATTGCCCGGGCTATGGCTCTGCAGCCAAATATATCGCCGCTTCCTTAAAGGAGGTCATCCGCGACAACGAATCCTTCGGTGCGAAGAAGCCGACCGTCTGCATCGTTGAGATTATGGGACGTAATGCCGGCTGGCTTACCGCAGCAGCCGCGCTTGCCAAGGGTGACGACTGCTCCGGCGCAGACGCGATTTATCTGCCGGAGAAGACCTTTGATATGGACGCTTTTATGGCAAAGGTAAAGAAGCTCGCCGAGACAAAGAGCTCTGTTGTAATCGCCGTATCGGAGGGCGTTAAGATTGCGGACGGACGCTATGTATGCGAGCTCGCCAATGAAAATGTCGCGGTAGATGCATTCGGCCACAAGCAGATGTCCGGAACTGCCGCATACCTTGCACAGCTGGTTGCTGCGGAAACAGGCTTAAAGACCCGCGCCATTGAATTCTCTACCCTCCAGAGGGCCGCTACGCATTTAGCGTCCTTAACGGATATCAACGAAGCGTTCCAGGCGGGCGCAGACGCCATGAAGGCTGCTGCTGCCGGCGAAACGGGCAAGATGATTATCTTTACCAGGGATGGAGAGGATCCGTATGAGTGCGGTACCAGCTCCTATGATATCCATGAGATCGCCAATGTTGAGCGCCATGTACCGGATGAGTGGTTTACAGAGGACGGAACGAACCTCAATGAGAAATATATCCAGTATGCACGTCCGTTGATTATGGGTGAGCTGACGCCTGTATTTGTAGACGGGCTTCCGAGACATATTGTGATGAAGGAGTTATTTGATTAATCAGGGATAAAACAGGGCCTGCCGCAGACTTTTCAAAGGTCTGCGGCAGGCTTTTCATTTCCGGGAATCAAATCTTCCGATTTCGGTCATAAAATGCGATGGAACCGCTTAGAATATAACAGAGAATTTGTAATCCATACGGAGGTCCTATATGCATTCCTTCCTATCTTTTTTCTTAAGCTTCCATCTTCTTCTGGGTGCTGTTTTTACCCCTTACACCATTTTGCCCGGCCGATCTCCTGCCGCTGCCGGCATTGCTTCGGCGCTCTCCCCTGCTGCTGCCTGCGCCGCTTTGGCGCCCTCTCCTGCTGCCGCCCTGCTCCCTACAGAAGAAGCAGTCCCTCAGGAAGCAGACAGTTCATCCTCCCCGGGGGCCTTGGATCAGGCCCTTGCGTCGTCCGTCTCTGCCCCCAGCGCCGTTTTGATGGAAATGTCTACCGGAACGGTCATATTTGAAAAGGATCCGCACGCCGTCCGGCATCCGGCGAGCATTACCAAGATTATGACGCTGATTTTGATTTTTGAGGCCATCGAAAAGGGGCAGATCCATCTGGACGACAACGTCACGGTGTCGGAACATGCTTCCAGCATGGGCGGGTCGCAGGTGTTTTTGGAAACCGGCGAAACGCAGACGGTGGAAACGCTGATTAAGTGCATCAGCATTGCAAGTGCAAACGACGCATGTGTCACCATGGCGGAATTTTTATGCGGCAGCGAGGAGGCCTTTGTCGCCGAAATGAACCGGAAGGCACAGGAGCTTGGCATGAAGGATACCACATTTGTCAACTGCTGCGGCCTGGATGCAGACGGCCATGTGACGACGGCTTATGACGTGGCCCTGATGTCGCGGGAGCTTACGGTCCGCCATCCTGAAATCCACAACTACTGTACAATCTGGATGGATACCATGACACACGTTACGGCCAAGGGATCCAAGGAATTCGGCCTGACCAACACCAATAAGCTGATCCGGCAGTATGAATATGCTACCGGCCTAAAAACCGGCTTTACCGGAATTGCAAAGTACTGTGTTTCTGCTACAGCCGAGAAGAACGGCATGAAGCTGATTGCCGTCATCATGGGCGCGGAAACGATTCCAAACCGCACGAAGGATGCGATTACGCTTTTAAATTACGGCTTTTCCAAATGCCAGGTCTATACGGATGAGCAGAAAGAAAAGCTGCCGGCGCTTCCGGTCCGGCGCGGCACGAAGGATCTGCTGCCGCTGGCCTTCCAGGGCCCGTTTCAGTATCTGGACACGGACGGCAGCGATTTGAATACGGTTAAGAAGGAAATTTCCCTTCCGAAGGAAGCGGCGGCCCCTATCCGAAAGGGAGATAAAATCGGAGAAGCCGTTTACCGGCTTGGAGACAAAAAAATCGGCTCCGTAGATATCGTCGCTGCCGGGGATATTACAGAAGCCGTTTTTTTGGATTATCTGAAGGATATTCTGATACGGTATTTTGCTTAAAGGGCGCTATTTTACCGTGACAAACTGGTGCGTCCGTTCGGCCTCGGAGCGGGTTTTCTTGTACCAGTAATAGTCTCCCTGCCCCTTGCCGTAATTTTGAATTTCAACATCTACATCGTAATAGTATGTAACGCCGCCTACGACCGCATAATTCCAGGAATGCGCCGGCTTTGTCCCGTTGCGGTTCAAATAATAGCCGCTGCAGACGCCGGCCTTGATGCCGACATGGTTGCATAATATTTTGAAAATGACTGCATGGTCTGTGCAGACGCCGATTCTGCGCTCCATGCACCATTTTCTGCGAATCATATCGTAGTCATTGCTGTAGTCGAGTTCGCCCTGCTGATAGAGCTTGTCTGTTTTTTTGCGGTAGGATTTGATCTTTTTCTTCGAGGAGGCGAGCTTGTAATACGTCTGATAGGAGCCGTTCGCATAGTAATGCACATGCTTCTGGTTGACGGTCATCCAATGGTAAATCAGGCGCACCTTTTCGTCATCGCTCATGGAGTCCTTGATTTTGGCGTCTTTTATGATCTGCTCCGCCATATAGTCTACCTCCATATCGCCGGTCAGAATCGGTACGCCTTCATCCGAAGCGGCTTTGGAAACGATTTTAAAGCGGATCGTCTGCGTGGCTGCGGGGATGCTCTCCCCCTGCGGGAGAACGCAGACCTCTGCCGTGTACGTTCCCTTTTTGGCATATTTCTTATGGGAGGCCTTTGCTTCGTTTTTCTTGCCGGGCTTTCCCTTCCATTTGTATTCAATGGCGCCGCCCAGGCTGTTTTTAAAGCTTTTCTGCAGGATGTATTTGCCCTTGCTGTTGTAAATGCGGATGCGTACGGTCATAGCCTCCGGCAGGGCGCCAACCGTTGCTTTAATTTTCAGGGTTTTGCCGCTGCCGGGGCAAAAGCCCTTCTTAGACGGGGAAACCGACATGCTTTCTATGATTCCTCCCTCATCTGCCGCCGCCGGCTGCGGCAGGCCGACGCCGACCGCAAGGCACAGGACGAAAAGCAGCAGGAGCCTCTGGATTCTGTTTTGTTTCATGGGATAAAGTCCTCCTTTGTGTGGTTTAATCGCTACATGAGCGGTGCAAACAGGCGAAGTACGCTTTGCAGCATCCGGATGGCAAGATTCCGGTTCCGGCAGAAGCCCATGGTAATTTCCCTGGATTTGCGGATGGTATCAACCGCGTCCGCCTTAACCTGCATGACTGCCTGTGAACGGTACATAAAAACGCCGCATTCAAAATGCAGGTAAAGGCTTCTGAAATCTAAGTTGACCGTGCCGACCGTGGCGATTTTATCGTCGCAGACGAAGCATTTTGAATGAATAAAGCCCGGTTTATACTGATAAATCCGGACACCATTCTGGATCAGCTGCTCATAGTAAGACTGTGTCAGCAGAAATACAAGCTTTTTGTCCGGAATCTCCGGCGTTACAATCCGCACGTCTACGCCGCATTTGGCTGCATTCTGCAGCGCGACGGTCATTTCATTGTCTACAATCAGATAAGGTGTAAAAATGTAGACGTACCGCTTGGCATGGTTGATGATATTCAGATAAATATTTTCACTGACGTTCTCATGATCAAGCGGCGTGTCGGAATAGGGCTGTACAAACCCATCGTCTGGACAATCCTTTTTGTTGTACATCTGCGGAAGGTATTTTAAGTAGTCCTCCGAGGTCTGCCGGATGTAATTCCAAATCTCTAAAAACATGGTGGTCAGGCTCCAGACGGCTTCGCCCTTTACCGAAACGCCGGCGTCCTTCCAATAGCCGAACCGTACCTTTTCATTGATATATTCATCTGCAATGTTGATTCCGCCGGTAAATCCCACCTGTCCGTCTACGACCAAAATCTTCCTGTGATCCCGGTTATTTAAAATGATCGACAAAATCGGGCGGAAAGGGTTAAAGGCCGCGCATTCCACGCCGATTTCGGACAGGGTCTGTTCAAAATTCTTCGGCAAGGTATTGATACAGCCCACATCGTCATAAATTAAACGCACGCATACGCCGCGCTTTGTTTTTTCCGCCAGGATGTCTAACATAGCCTGAAGCATTTTCCCGTCCGCAATGATAAAATATTCCAGAAAAATAAACTTCTCCGCCCGACGCATGGCCTCTAACATATCTTCAAACATGACTTCCCCGCAGGGATAGTATTTCGTTTTGGAATTCTGGTATAACGGGAACTGTGCGTAGTCATGGATATATTTGGACTGCTGTGCGACGCCGGGATCCGCCTTACGCAGATTTCTGGCGGCTTCGACGTCGGTTTTCAGGCATGCCGATACCTCTCGGTGTACGGCGTCCATACGCTTTTGTGTCTTTTTCGTCAGCTCGGACCGTCCGAAGGCCGCATACAGGGTAATGCCCAAAAGCGGCATTGCCAATATAATAAAGGTCCAGACCAGCTTGTAATAGGGATTGCTCCAGTTATTGATGACAGCCAGAACTACCACATAGGAAAGGACGCGGATACCGATATCAACAATGGTAAACCGAATACTGAAATCGTACAATGTAAAAAAGATCCAGGAAAGCTGCAGAAAAATAGCCAGCGCTACCATAAAGACTCGGTTAAACAGGATGCTGCCAATCCGTTTCATAGGTTCCTCCTTCCGTTTGCTTTTGTCCTCTATTCTACAACAAACGGTTCAAATATACAACTCCCCAATATCCCCTTTCTTTTGCCTCCGGCAGGACGACGGCGCGTTCATACAACCGCAGCTTTACCTGCGCCGGCGTCATTTCCGGGTATTTCTGCAAAAGAAGCGCCACCGCGCCTGCAATGACCGGAGCAGACATGGAGGTGCCGCTTTTGTATTCGTAGCCGTTTCCGCGGAAGGAGCAGCTTTTGATAGAGGTGCCCGGGGCTAAAATTTCCGGCTTTACCACGCAGCCGTCGGTTGGTCCTCTG
>CANDKL010000205.1 GCA_947385255.1 uncultured Roseburia sp.
TTTGTTTGAAGGATTGGCGATTTGGAAGTACAAACGGTTCCGCAGGATTCAGGGGACGTATCCTGTGATTTTTCTGAGCCTTGCCGGCGTGAAGGGATCGGATGTCCGTTCGGTCAAGAATGGGATTGCGGACGCCGTTGCGGCCGTTTATGAAGAACACCGGTATTTAAAACGTACAGGCTTGCTGAGAGAGGAAGAAAAGCGTGAATTTGACGCCTTTCATTTGTATTCCATTGATACCTCCCCTGATAAAAGGCTCGATGATTATGCATTAGCGGCTTCTTTGAAAACGCTTTCCATGTATTTAGGAAGGTATTACAAGGAAAAAACGCTGATTTTTTTAGATGAATATGATACGCCGCTGCAGGAAGCTTATTTGTCCGGATACTGGGATGAGCTAGTGCCGTTTATCCGTACCTTTTTCAATCTGTCCTTTAAAACAAATCCCTATCTGGAGCGCGCGCTTTTGACCGGAATTACAAGGGTTAGCAAGGAGTCCATATTTTCGGATTTTAATAATCTGGAAGTTGTTACGGCAACCTCCGGGAAATACGGTACCTCCTTTGGCTTTACCGGACAGGAGGTCAAAGCGTCTCTGGGCCGGTTTGGCTTAAGTGAAAGCTTAGAGCGCGTGCGGTTCTGGTACGATGGCTTCTGCTTTGGCGGTCAAAAGGATATTTACAATCCATGGTCCATCACAAAATATCTGGATACAGGAAAATTTGGTACCTACTGGGCGAATACAAGCTCAAACGGTCTGGCAGGAAGGCTCATCCGTGAGGGGGATGCCGGGGTAAAAGCTGCAATGGAGGAGCTTTTAGAAGGAAACAGCATTACCGTCAGGCTGGAGGAAGAGATTGTATTTGAGCAGCTAGAGGATAATACAGAGGCGATTTTTGGCCTTCTTCTGGCTACCGGGTATCTGAGGGTGGACGGTGTGACAGAAGAGGATGAGGAAGAGGACGCGAGATATCAGCTTTCTATGACGAATCTGGAGGTCCGAAAGGAATTCCACAGGATGATACAGGGCTGGTTTAAAAAATCATCGGTTCGCTACAATGATTTTATCAAGGCGCTGCTTGCGAATGATGTAGGCCATATGAACCGCTATATGAACCAGATGTCAGCTGCCGTGTTTAGCTCCTTTGATGCGGGAAGGCGTCCATCAGCGCAGGCAGAGCCGGAACGGTTTTATCATGGATTTGTGCTGGGATTGATTGCAGATGCCGATCTGGATTACCGTATTACGTCCAACCGCGAAAGCGGTCTGGGGCGATATGATGTGGTATTAGAGCCGAAAAGAACAGATGCGGATGCATATGTATTTGAGTTTAAGGTCATAGAACCGGATGTGGAAAAGACGCTTTATGAAACGGTGCAGAATGCATTACGGCAGATAGAGGAGAAGGATTATGACAGGGATCTGCTTTTGCGGGGGATTCCTAAGGAGCGTATCCGGCATTATGGATTTGCATTTGAAGGGAAGAAGGTTCTGATTGGATGAATATGAAATTCCAAAAAAACCTTGATGATATACTCCAAAGCGGTTATACTATAAAAGGCTTTATAAATTTTTGTTTTCAAAATCAGGATAGTCTGCTATAATAAATGAAATATCATCCAGGAGGGATTCAGATGGCTGAGGACAGAAAAGCGTTTAAAATCAAAGAGGATCAATTGGGCAAGGTGAAGATTGCGGATGAGGTGGTTGCCATTATTGCAGGGCTGGCGGCTACGGAGGTCGAGGGCGTGAGCTCAATGGCAGGAAATATCACGAATGAGCTGGTCAGCAGGCTTGGCATGAAGAACCTTTCCAAGGGGATCCGCGTAGAGGTAAAGGACGGCGTTGTGCGGGTGGATGTGGCACTGAATATCGCTTACGGCTATGCGATTCCTGTGGTATCGACCAAGGTGCAGGAGAAAGTGAAGATTGCGATTGAAAATATGACAGGATTAGAGGTATCCGGCGTAAATGTCAGAATTGCCAGTGTTGACATGGGAAAGAACAAATAAAGGGTGCTGTAGGGCATCCTTTTTTGTATAACCGAAACGAAATAACAGGAAAGGGAGAAGCCAGATGACGAGAAGAGAGATGAGGGAACAGATATTCCGGCTGTTGTTCCGTATAGAATTTCATCCGGAGGAGGAATTGCCGGAGCAGCTGGTATATCTGGCAGACGATGAGGACGGCGTTTTGGCGGAGGACGTTTCGCAAAAGGATATCGACTATATCCAGAAAAAGGCGGCGGCGGCGGCAGTGCTGGCGGATGAGATTGACGGCAGAATCAATGCGGTTGCCAAAGGCTGGAAGACAAACCGGATGGGGAAGGTAGAGCTGGCAATTATCCGTCTGGCGGTCTATGAAATGGAATATGACGACGATATTCCGACGGGCGTGGCCATCAATGAGGCGGTAGAGCTGGCCAAGAAATACGGGACTGACGAAGCCCCCTCGTTTGTAAATGGGATTCTGGCAAAAATCGTATGAAAAAGAACGCATATTCGGTAGGACAGGTCAATGCCTACATTAAAAATATGTTTGCCCAGGACTTTATGCTGCACGGCATATGTGTAAAGGGGGAGGTTTCGAACTGCAAATACCATTCCTCCGGGCATATTTATTTTACGATTAAGGATGAGAAGGCGGCGATGGCTGCCGTAATGTTTGCCGGAAACCGCAGAGGGCTGGGCTTTTATATGCAGGAAGGGGATAAGGTGCTTGTGACCGGCTCGATTGAGGTCTATGAGCGGGACGGGCGCTACCAGCTTTATGCAAGGGAGATTGAAAAGGACGGGGAGGGCAGCCTGTTTTTGCAGTTTGAAGCGTTAAAGCATGAGCTGGAAGAGATGGGAATGTTTGCGGACGTCTATAAAAAGCCGATCCCGAAATATATCCGTACGCTTGGCGTAGTCACTGCGCCTACGGGTGCGGCCGTGCAGGATATCCGCAATATTGCAGGCCGGAGAAACCCTTTTGTACAGGTAATTCTGTATCCGGCTAAGGTGCAGGGAGACGGGTCGGCAGAGAGCATTGTAAACGGAATCCGCATGTTAGACGCATTTGGCGTGGATGTGATGATTGTAGGGCGCGGCGGAGGCTCCATTGAGGATTTGTGGGCGTTCAATGAGGAGATGGTAGCGCGGGCGATTTTTGAATGCGAGACGCCGGTGATTTCTGCAGTCGGGCATGAGACGGATACGACGATTGCGGATTTTGTGGCAGATTTGCGTGCGCCGACGCCTTCGGCCGGGGCAGAGCTTGCCGTGTATGACGTCTATGAGCTGTTTGAAGAGCTGGAGAACCGAAGGCTTCATTTGAAACGCTCCATAGCGTGGCGGCTGGATCTGGAACGGAGCCGTTTGGAGCGCCTGAGGGGCCTTTTGGCGGCAAAGAGCCCTGCGTATCAGCTGAATGAAAAGAGGCAGTACGCGGTCAGTCTGGAGGAGCGGCTGGGACAGAGGCTTGAGAGGATGCTTCAGGAAGCAAAATACCGGCTGGGGATACTGTCCGGGCGCTTAGAAGGCGTCTCTCCGGCAAAGAAGCTTGGCCAGGGGCTGGCATTTGTGACGGATGAAGAGGGCAGGCGGATCAGCGGGATTTCGGGGGTAGCATGCGGCGATGAGATACAGGTGCGCCTTATGGACGGAACAATATGGGCCGAGGTGACCAGGACTAGTACAGCATCAGAAAAAACAGAAAGGCAGTAAATCATGGAAGAAGAAAAGGCCGGGCAGACCGGGTTACAGCTGGAAGCGTTGTTTACGGAAATTGAGGATATTTTGGAGCAGATGGATGACAAGGAGATTTCGCTTGAGAAATCCTTCCTTTTATATGAAGCGGGCATGAAAAAGCTAAAGCAGTGTAATGATAAAATTGACCAGGTGGAGAAGAAAATGCAGGTGATCAACGAACAGGGAAGCCTGGAGGAGTTTTAAAGGGAGCGGAGAATGGATTTTCAGACAGAATTAACAGGCAGAACAGCCGAAATCGAAGCAATTTTAAAGCAGTATCTGCCGGCAGAAGAGGGGTATCAGAAAACGGTACTGGAAGCGATGAATTACAGTGTATTGGCAGGCGGCAAGCGCCTTCGGCCAATGCTTATGATAGAGACCTACCGCTTATTCGGCGGGAAGGGGAAGGTTGTAGAGCCGTTTGCGGCAGCCATTGAAATGATTCACACCTATTCGCTGGTGCACGACGACCTTCCGGCAATGGATAACGACGAATACCGCAGGGGCAAGAAAACCACGCATGCGGTCTATGGAGAGGCGATGGGCATATTGGCCGGGGACGCGCTTTTGAATTATGCGTATGAGACGGCGGCAAGGGCATTTTCCATGGATGCGGGCGGCGCGGATATTGGACGGGCGTTTCAGGTTCTGGCAGGAAAGGCCGGAATATACGGCATGGTAGGCGGACAGACGGCAGACGTGGAGTCGGAGGGAGAGGCATCGGTTTCCATGGACAAGCTGTCGTTTATTTACCGCCTGAAAACGGGCGCTCTGATTGAAGCGGCTATGGTGACGGGAGCGGTTTTGGCCGGAGCGTCCAGAGAAGAGCAGCAGCTTGTGGAGCAGACTGCGGCGGATATTGGTATGGCGTTTCAAATCCAGGACGATATTTTAGATGTGACGAGCACATTAGAGGTGCTGGGCAAGCCCATTGGCAGCGACGAGAAAAATCAAAAGGCGACCTATGTAGCGCTTATGGGAATGGATCGGGCAAAAGAGAAGGCCGGAGAGCTGTTTGCAGAGGCAATGGCCCGGCTGGATTCGCTTTCGGTAAAAAACCCGTTTTTGACGGAGCTCTTACGGGCTTTGGTCCATCGGGAAAAATAGGGGTGCCGTTATGGTATTGGAGAAGATCAAGCAGGAGAACGATATTAAAAAAATTGACAGGGCGGAGCTTCCGATTTTGGCGGAGGAAATCCGGGAATTTCTGATACAGAAGCTCTCGGTGACAGGCGGGCATTTGGCTTCGAATCTGGGCGCGGTGGAGCTGACGATGGCGCTGCATCTGGCCTTTGAGCTGCCGAAGGATAAAATTGTGTGGGACGTGGGGCATCAGTCCTATACGCATAAGATTTTAACCGGGCGGAAGGAAGGGTTTGACACACTGCGCAAATACGGCGGCATGAGCGGTTTTCCGAAGCGGAAGGAGAGCGAGTGCGACTGCTTTAATACCGGGCACAGCTCTACCTCGATTTCTGCGGGCCTTGGCTATGCGATGGCAAGGCAGCTAAAGGGCGAGGACTATAAGGTTGTTTCGGTAATTGGCGACGGGGCGCTGACCGGCGGTATGGCGTATGAGGCAATGAACAATGCGTCACGGATACGCTCGAATTTTATTATTGTGTTAAATGACAACAATATGTCGATTTCGGAGAACGTCGGCGGGCTTTCCCGGTATTTAAGCAATCTGCGCACTGCGAAGCCTTATCAGGAGATTAAAACCGGAATTGCCAATTCCTTAAGCCGGATTCCGGTCTGCGGCGATCGGATTGTAGAGCGGATCCGCAAGACCAAAAGCGGCATCAAGCAGCTTTTAGTGCCGGGAATGCTGTTTGAGAATATGGGCATTATGTATCTGGGCCCCGTGGACGGGCACAATATTTTCCAGATGGTTAAGGCCTTCCGGGAGGCTACCAGACTGCAGGGGCCGGTATTAGTGCATGTCATGACGAAAAAGGGAAAGGGCTATCCTCCGGCGGAGCGGCATCCGGCCAGATTTCACGGAACGGACGCCTTTCGGATTGAAACGGGGCTTCCCTTAAAGAAACGGCAAAAGGCCAATTATACGGATGTTTTTTCGACCGTAATGTATAAGCTGGGCGAGCGCGATCCGCGTATTGTGGCAGTGACTGCCGCTATGGAGGACGGAACAGGCTTAAAGCGGTTTCACAATAAATA
>CANDKL010000206.1 GCA_947385255.1 uncultured Roseburia sp.
AGCCGCAATACATTGAAACGATATGGGGACTGGGGTATCGGTTTAAGGTCTGAGGGGTGTTTGGATGGAGCGGATTTTATATGAGGACGATCAGGTGCTTGTGTTTCATAAGCCGTCCGGGCTTGCGGCGCAGACGAGCCGCATCGGGCAGCAGGACGTCGTAAGTATTTTAAAAAATTATAGGGCAAAAAAGCAGGAGCAGCCCTATATCGCGCTGATCAACCGCCTGGATCAGCCGGTGGAGGGACTTTTGCTTGCGGCAAAGACAAGGGAGGCGGCAGCGTCGCTTACCGGGCAGCTGACGGCGCACCAGCTGGACAAGTGCTACCGTGCAGTGGTCTGTAATTGCAGGGAAAAGCCGCTTCGGGCCGGCGAGGAGGGCACATTGACCGACTATTTGCTTAAGGATGGCAGGACAAACTGCTCTAAGGTTGTGCAGAAGGGGACGCAGGGCGCCAAGGAAGCGGTGTTGAAGTACCGGGTGGAGAGGGTTGTTCAGGGCCTGGCAGAGCTGTATATTGAGCTTTATACCGGCAGGCATCACCAGATTCGGGTGCAGCTGGCAAACGCCTCCCTTCCGATTCTGGGAGATTTGAAATATGCAAAAGAGGCAGCGGAAGATGGCTTCAAAACGAAAGCGCCGCTTGCGCTTTGTTCGGTAAAAATTGTTTTTATGCATCCAAAAAGCAGGAAAAAAATGGAGCTTGAGATCGAACCGGAAAATCCGGCCTTCCAATTATTGTGCGGTTTTGAACCGGCATAGGATACTTAAAAACGACACATAATTTTTCCCATGAAAACGAAAATGACATGGGAAAACGGAACTAAAATTGTAAAAATACTTCTTGTAGTGGCAGCAGTCTATCTCGGAATGAGGTTTCTATTCCCCATAGTGCTGCCATTTTTCATTGCTCTTGTATTGGCACGTTTTTTGTATCCGCTTGCAAAATGGCTGGAACGAAAGACCTGTATGAAAAAATCGGGAGCAAGGTGCGCGGCATACGTCCTGTTTCTGGCAGGCGTGGGAGCGGCGGCGGCAGGCATTTTATATCTCTGCTATCGGATGGGCAGCAGTTGCCTGGAACATATGGACGGCTTTGTCGAAAGTGCAAACCGCATGTTCTGCAGCTGCTGCGAGCGGCTGGAGGATATTTCCGGTTATAGCATGGAGGAAATCGAAAAAACCTTAAGCAGGCAGGCGGAAGGCCTAACAGGAAGCGCCATGAGCTATTCGAAGGACGCGGGGTGGTATCTGGTCGGGCTTCTGGCAAAAATTTTCGTATCGTTTATTGCCGCGTTTTTGATGCTGCAGGATTATGAGGGGATTCTGCGGGGATTGCATCAAACGCAGATCGGGAAAAGTGTCATGCATATGCTGCATGAAATAAAGGGGGCTTTTGGCGCATATCTGCGGGCGCAGCTTATGATTATGGGCGTGGTAACGGGCGTCTGTATAGCGGGGCTGCTGCTGCTTGGCGTTAGGCATGCGGTCTGGATTGGGATTGCGATTGGGTTTTGCGACGCGCTGCCGTTTATCGGAACGGGGACGGTTTTTGTGCCGTGGGCCCTGGTGGAGCTGCTGCTTGGAGGCTACCGGAATGCGGCGGGGTATCTCGCGATCTATTTTGTCTGCAGCTTTATCCGGCAGCTTTTAGAGCCGAAGCTGGTGGGAAAAAAGCTTGGCGTGCCGCCGCTTGCGGTTTTAATGAGCATTTATATCGGAATAGCGGTGTATGGGGGCAGCGGAGTTATATTGGGGCCGGTGTCGGCATTGCTGATATTTGGTGTGTACAGGGAATGGATGTAGAAAAAACGTAACAGTTCAGCGAATAAAAATGTATTTATTTTCAGATTTTTCTGGTATAATAAATCAAAAAGGTTGATTTTTTTGGTAATTCCGACTTTATTTGATCCGGGCGCAGTTCTTTCATTAGAGAAGGGGGAAAGATAGGATGACAGGGAAACGGATATATCTGCCAGGGCTGTTCTTGTTTATGATAGGGATATTGGCGGGCTGCAGTACAGCAAATACAGAACGCGCCGAAGCTCCCCAAACAGCATTCACACTTTTTTCGGACGTAAGCCACTGGAGCATGCCTGCCTGGTCTTTGGAGGAAGGGAGCCTGACAGCAGGGATTACGGAGCGGACCGGCGTCACGGTGGATTTTCTCATTCCCCCGCAGGAAGCGGATCGGCAGCTTAGCCTGATGCTTGCGGACGGCAGGCTGCCGGATATCATTTCCGTCACGGACTATACCGTAATCCGGCAGCTGATTTCGTCCGGGAAGGTATGGCGCATGGACGGGCTTTTAAAAACGTATTGCCCGGATTCTCATTTATTAAAGGATTTTCCGGAGGATATAAAGAATCGCCTGGCAGAGTATTTCGGAGGCTGGTATTCTTATCCGTCGAATATCTATTCAGAGGACAGCAGGAAGACCTGGCAGGAGAAGGAGGGCTATTATGCCAGCCGGTATCAATTTCAGGAGAATACCGCGATTATCTGGAATAAAAAGCTGTTGGAGGCGGCCGGGCTTAACGAAGCGGATTTAAAGACAAAGAGCCAGGTGCTGGCTGCTTTTGAACAGGTAAAGGGTAGGAAGCTGTCCGTCGGCGGGCAGGAGGTTGTCCCGCTGCTTTTGGACGGCAGCCAGTACCAGAGGTTTTCCCTGCAGTATCTGAACAATTCCTTTGGCGCAGAGCCGATTGATGAGAACGGGAATTACCGGGATATCTGGCGGCAGCCGCAGGCAAGGACAACGCTGTCATTTTTAAACCAGGTCTTTCGGAACGGATATTCCAAAACAGAATACTTAACGTACGGCAATGAGCAGATACAATCCCTGATCGCAAAAAACTGTGTGCTTTGTTTTATTGGAAATATTGCCAATACCGGGATGGATGCCAGGGACTGGGTGTCGACGGGCGCAATTTTGCCGGAGGACGGCAGCGAGCCTGTTGTGGGGATCGATTTACAGACGCCCCTTGGCTGGATGCAGACACTGATATCAAAAGACTGTGGGGATCCGGCTGCGGCCGCGCAGTTTTTAGATTATATGACCGGCAATGAGGGGCTTTTGTTTACCAATTTCGGTATAGAGGGAGAAGACTTTTATTACGATGCAGATGGATTTGTGAGGCGGACAGCCTTAGGCGAACAAAAATATCAGGATAAAAACCAAACCGGGATGGGGCTTTGGTGGAATTTTGTCAACGATGCCTGGTATTGCAGCGTCATACCGCTTCCGGAGCCGGGAAGCGAAGAGGAAAGCCGCGATGCGGCAAGGACGGCCCTTGGAAGAGAAAGCCATGTGTATGATCAGAGCCTTTTGACGGTATCCAATGAATTTTGGGAAAGCCATAAGAAAGAAGCGGAATGCAAGGCTGCGATCGCCGATTTTCAGGCGGAACAGATTAAAAAGATAGTTACTGCGCAATCAGACGAAGAATTTGAACAGGAATACCAAGCACTGTTAACCGGGCAGGAAGGGCTGGGGCTGGTGTGGCTGGACGAACAGATCAACTCCTGCGTACAGGAGAATTTTAAAAAATACGGCAAGCGGATCGAAAAGGTAAACTGAGGAGCGGCTTATGAAGATCAGAAAGATAAGCAAAACGCTGATGGCCCGGATGGTATGCATCCAGATTGCCCTGTTTGCCGTGCTGTTTGGAAGCTACCTGTTTACCATACGGTATTCGGAGAAAACGGTACGGAAAAATACGATAGAGCTGAATCTGGTCGTTATGAACCAAGTACAGGCGAGGCTTTGGGAATACCGGGAGGGGCTTTACAATATCGCTTCGGCATTTTGCCAGTCGCCGTCCGTGCTGCGCTATATTTCCGGTGACGATGGGGCCAGAGTCGCAGAAATGGAAGATATGGCGGCAGCATTTTCCAATGTATTATTGCAGGAAAGCAATATATTAAGCGTCTCCTTGTACAATACAGACATGCAATATATTGCAAATATGGGAAAATCATTTGAAATCCCATATACCAAACGGTATATGCATTCGGGAATGCAGCTGGAGGCCGGATATCCCGGGACACTTGGCGGCATGCAGGAGCTGTGCTTGGAATTGTATTATCCGGTATACGACTTAAGCAGCCCGCAGTATAGGAAAGCTTTGGGGATGTGTGTCTTTGTGGCAAAGCCGGACGCGTGTTCAGATGCCTTACAGGATGCGCAGGTGACCAAAGGAAGCCGTTTGTATTTGCTGCATGAGGAGGTTGGCGAAATCGCTTCATCAGGGAACGGGGAAGGGCTTTCGTATCAGGAGCTAAAGGAGGAAAGCGGACAGTTTGAAATACAGGAAATGGAGCTGTCCTTAGAGGGTTTTCGGCTGGTCAGCGCGATACCGAAACAGGATTTTAGGGCGGACAGGAATTTGGGCTGGATGTCCGGGATTGTGTTATCGACAGCCGTTTTGCTGTTTTTGCTGCAGGTTTTTTACAATTACTGGCGAGTATTTTGGCCGCTGGCGCAAATTGACGCATTTGTCCGAAGCACACAGCAGTTTCCCCAAAAACGTCTGCATCTGCAGAGGGAGGATGAAATCGGCAGCGTTGCAAAAAGCCTGGATCGGATGCTGGACGAGAGCCAGGCCATGCAGGAGAGCATACAGGCTTCCCAGCGGAAGATGTATGAAACAGAGCTTGCAAGGCAGCAGGCTGAGCTGGTAGCGTACCGCAGCCAGGTGAACCCGCATTTTTTGTACAATACGTTTGCCTGTATCTGTGAAATGGCCGTCTGCTACGACGTAGAAGAAATTGCGGAGCTGACCAGGGCGCTTTCCAATGTCTTCCGTTTTGCGGTCAAGGGCGGCGATATGGTAACCGTCGCCGAGGAAATCCGGTATGTGGAGGAATATGCAAAAATTATCCATTACCGTTTCCAGGGAAAAATGCGCGTCGAGGTGGAGGCGGACAGCCAGGTTCTGGGAAAGCAAATTCCAAAGCTTCTGCTGCAGCCTCTGGTGGAAAATGCGGTGTTCCACGGATTGGGGAAAAAGCGGGAGGGCGGGATCGCAGAGGTAGAGATTACGCAGCCGCGCCGCGGAATGCTTCGGTTTGTGGTAAAGGACGACGGCTGCGGCATGGAGGAGGGCAGGCTTGCCGTTTCAGGTGATCGGGGATTCCACCGACGGCCTGACAGCCAGGGAAGAGATCCTGCGCTTAAAACCGGACGTGGTGTTTACCGACATCCGAATGCCCCTGTTGGATGGCGTGGAGCTGATGCGGGATCTTTCCGGGTCGGGGCTTTCTGCGAGGACGGTTGTAGTCAGCGGCTATGCGGAATTTGACTATGCCAAAGCCGCCATCCGGTACGGCGCGTTCGATTATCTGTTAAAGCCGGTTGAGCCGGACGTTTTGCAGGAGCTTTTAGAAAAGCTGCAGCAGGAAATCGAACCGGAGGAAACGGGTGAGCTGCCGGAGATTAATACGACGACCATGGAACGGATTCTGGCCGCTCTTTCGGAGCACTATACAGAGGACTTGTCCCTGGCGGATTTGAGTGAAAAATATCATCTTGGGATCAGCAATGTCAGCATGCTCATCAAAAATAAACTGGGCTTTTCCTTTTCGGAATACATCACGTCGCGCCGCATGAATAAGGCGCGGGAGCTGCTGGCGGATGAGCGGCTGTCGGTGGACGAGGTGGCGCAGATGGCAGGGTATCACGACTATTTTTATTTTACGAAGGTGTTTAAAAAGACGCAGGGGATTTCACCGAGTAAATACCGGCAGATGCTGTAGGCTGCAGTTGTATTTCACACCAGATAACATGAAATTTTCATGACAAACTGGCGTGGGTGTGAAATGTAAGTGTGCCCAGAGGGTAAGAAAATGAAAACATAATCTTCTAAGTTCAGAAGAATAATGGTATACTGGACTTATTATGAAA
>CANDKL010000207.1 GCA_947385255.1 uncultured Roseburia sp.
GAAGCCACCTTGGATGCGGGTGTTTTGATTTTTGCTTTTGCATGAATATTTCGGAATGCATTTTGCCCGATTTTCTTTGCCGTAAGCTTCTTCGTCTGTATCACTACCTTCTTAAGCTTTTTATCGTTGAAAAATGCCTTCTTGCCGATAGATGTTACATTTTTGCCGATGGAAACCGATGAAAGCTCTGTGCAGTTCTCAAATGCGCTTTTTCCGATGGCTGTTACATTCTTGCCAATTGTGACCTGTTTTACGGTTGTATTTCCCTTGAATGCATTGTCAGCGACAGATGTTACGCGGTATGTGATAGTCCCGATTTTGACTGTGGCGGGTATGGAAATACTTCGGGATTTGCTCTTTGTCTTTACAAAAGCAACTGTTTTGCCCGCTGCCGTTACCTTCCAGGTATTCGCTCCGTCCGAGAGCTTTGCGCCCTTTACCGGGACCTTCGCATCATTTGGCTGGTTCGTCGGATCCGGGTTACCTGGTTGATTCGTCGGCTCCTGGTTACCCGGGTTTTCCGTTTTATCTGAATTACCTGGCTGATTCGGGTTATTCGGGTTATTTGGCTGATCCGGGTTATTTGGCTGATAAGGGCCGTCCGGGTCGACTCCGATGCTGTCGAACGTGATTCGCTCTGTCTCTCTGGCATACCGCTCTGCCTCCGAGTTTGTATAGCCATGGATGATAAATCCGTCTTCATAGGTAAAAAAGTCGGTTCCCTTTCCGTCCGGACCCGAATAATAGACACCATATTGTCCAAAGGCATACGCGCCAATCTCCGTTACGCTGAGCGGAATGGAGGCTTCCTTTAAATTCGGACAATAGGTAAAGGCCTCCTGTCCGATTTTTATCAGGCCGTCATGGAATGTAACGCTGGACAGGTTTGTAAAGTGGGAGAATGTATTATTGCCGATACCGGTTACATCCTTTTCAATCACGATACTGCTTACATAATCAGATACTCCGATTGGCCAGTTAAAACGATAAGAATCATACATCTCCCCTGTGCCGCTGACGGTCAGAGTTCCCCTTTCAACCCTGCATGTCACATGCTCTCCACACGAAAAATTCTGCATTTTATGCCACCCTGAACCCCAAAAAGCTTTTCCCGGTTCCAGGTTTTCCGGCAATTCTACATCGAACAAATAGGAACATTGTTCAAATGCGAATTCTCCAAGCTCTGTCACGCTTTCCGGGATTCTGACTGACGTCAGGCCGCAACCGTAAAATGCGCAGCGTCCTATGGTTTTTAAGCTGTCTGGAAAGGTGATTGTTTTCAGACTTTGGCAATGTTCAAATGCGTGTTCTCCAATACGTTCCAGTCCCTGGGGAAGTTCTATGTCTGACAGTTTGAGGCACATCTCGAATGCACGATATCTGATGTCCGTAACCCCTTCGGCAAGATGAATCTCCTCCACACCTGGCGGACATAAAATGACTTCTGTTTTATCTTTGTTATATACAACTCCGTCCTGCGAACTGTAACTGCTGTTTTCGGCAGCGACATTGATACCGGTCAGCGCACTGCAGTCAGAGAACGCACCATTACTGATTTCGGTTACCTTTTCGGAAAGCAGGATCCCGCCTTCCGTACCCGGCGGACATAAAATAACTTTTGTTTTCTCTTTATTATATAGAATTCCATCCTGCGAAGCGTAACTGTTATTTTCTGCCGAAACATGAATGCTCACCAGAGCGCTGCAGCCAGTAAATGCCCGGGAATCAATATGGCTTAAGGTTTTCGGCAGTGTGACATCTGTCAGTGTACTGGAATTTTTGAATATGCCGTTTCTGATTGTCGTAATCTTGCATCCATTAATCTCATCCGGTATTACAAGTGTTTCGTCGCTTCCTTCATAAGATTCAATGCTTCCATTTTCATTATAAGTCAGGATCCCCTTCTCTGTCTCATACTTTAGCGATTCTGCATGGCAGTCGCTTGTACCCGACATAAATAGCATTCCTGTTATCAGGCACAACAGCCCAAGCTTCTTTTTTAAATTGTTCACTTGTTTCTCCTCCTTTTCAGTGATATCGGCACGCGGCACAGAGCGTCACATGTCAGTTTATGTTACTGTTTTTAGTATACTAAAGGGGGGGGGTAGTGTGTCAATAATTATATTCCGTGAGGATAGGATGGGCCGTAACGGCTGTTACGGACATCGGATCTGAGCGTGGCTATCGAATGAAAACCAAATTGTCAGTTCTTTTCCAATTCCGGAAATTGAAAAGAGGATGCCGCTTGATAATTCTTTTTCAATTCTGCTGTGGCATGGTAGAATAATTTCGGGTTCTGCTATTGATGGCAGGCGGTTTGCCCTCTGCGGAGGGACTGTGACCCTCTGATTACATAGAAACCGGGAACGGAATTGAGGAAAGCACAGAAATAGCCGCCCCCGACCAAAGGATGCGGCTATTCTTAGTCAAAACTTAAATCGGGCAAACCGTATATCGGCAGTTCCCGGAGGGTGTCTGTTACCAGCAGATGCCCTCTTTTCTATTGACATTGTAGCATATGCAAATTTGAAATGCAATATTCTGTGAAAAATCTTTTTGTCCTGCGGACAGTCCATGGTTACATTTCATATGCCCCCAAATAAATTTTCACTTGACAAAACAAAAACCCCCAGTCTAAAATAAACCTGATAATGAATAACACTGGCTATGATAAGGAATAGTAAAGCACCCCGCCATCCCCCAGAGAGAAGATCGCTTCCTTCCCCGAAGGACACGCTGCAAGATCTTTGCCTGGCGCTGTTTGAACCGGCCCTTGGAGCCTTCGTATGAAAATACGGCGTACCCCGGCGTTAACGGGATCAGAGAGCATGTAGCAAATATCTGCATACATGAATCGGGGTGGTACCGCCGGAGGATTCCGGTCCCTATGTTTGAAGCATCGGGATCGGAAGCCTCCGGCGTTTTGCCGTGTTTTTGCCCGATGGCAGGAGATGAAAAAAACAAAATAAAACAAAAGGAAGGGAAAACCATGCCAAAGGAAAAAAAATTAGTAGAAGCCATTACCTCCATGGATGAGGATTTTGCCCAGTGGTACACAGATGTGGTAAAAAAAGCGGAGCTGACGGATTATTCCTCCGTCAAGGGCTGCATGATTATTAAGCCTGCCGGATACGCGATTTGGGAGAATATCCAGAAGGAGTTAGACCGCAGGTTTAAAGAAACAGGTGTGGAAAATGTATACCTGCCGATGTTTATTCCGGAGAGCCTTTTAAACATCGAAAAGGATCACGTAGAGGGCTTTGCCCCCGAGGCTGCCTGGGTCACACACGGCGGCTCCAATCTGCTCCAGGAGAGGATCTGCGTCCGTCCGACCTCCGAAACGCTGTTCTGCGATTTTTATAAAAACGACATCCAGTCCTACCGGGATCTGCCGAGGGTGTACAACCAGTGGTGCTCCGTTGTCCGGTGGGAAAAGGAGACGCGGCCGTTTTTGCGCTCCAGAGAGTTTTTGTGGCAGGAGGGGCATACGGCGCATGCGACGGAGGAGGAAGCAGAGGAGCGTACGATTCAGATGCTCAACGTCTATGCCGATTTCTGTGAAGAGGTGCTTGCGATTCCGGTTATCCGAGGCAGAAAGACCGAGAAGGAAAAATTTGCCGGGGCAAATGCCACTTATACAATAGAAGCGCTGATGCATGACGGCAAGGCGCTGCAGTCCGGTACCAGCCACAATTTCGGCGACGGATTTGCAAGGGCGTTCGGAATTCAGTATACGGATAAGGAGAACCGGCTGCAATATGTACATCAGACCTCATGGGGTCTGTCTACCCGTATTATAGGCGCGATTATTATGGTGCACGGGGACAATTCCGGGCTTGTGCTGCCGCCTCGGATTGCGCCGGTGCAGGTGATGGTTATTCCGATTCAGCAGCATAAGGAAGGTATTTTAGAAAAAGCGGACGAATTAAAGGAGCGGCTGGCAGCGGCCGGTATCCGGGTGAAAACTGATGCTTCGGAGAAGAGCCCGGGCTGGAAGTTTGCCGAGCAGGAAATGCGCGGCATTCCGATCCGGATTGAAATCGGGCCGAAGGATTTGGCGGCAGGCCAGTGCGTACTGGTACGCCGTGATACCGGGGAGAAAACGGCTGTGGCCTTGGAGGCGCTGGAGGTACAGACGGAGGAGCTGTTAAAAACCATTCAGGCAGACATGTTTGCACATGCAAAGGAGCACAGGGATGCACATATTTACGATGCGCACAGCTATGAGGAATTTGCGGATATCATTACAAACCGGCCGGGCTTTATCCGCGGTATGTGGTGCGGGGAGCAGGACTGCGAGGATAAGCTCAAGGAAGATTTTGCGGCGACGTCGCGCTGTATGCCGTTTTCGGATCAGGAGGAAATTTCCCCGGTCTGCGTCTGCTGCGGGAAGCCGGCGAAAAAGCTGGTATACTGGGGAAAAGCATATTAAGGTTCGTTTGGGGTGGAGAAGATGAAGATTGCATTGCCGGAAAAGGTAAGCCGGATTATAGATACCCTGACGCAGGCAGGGTACGAGGCGTATGCAGTGGGCGGCTGTATCCGCGACAGCATTCTGGGCAGGGAGCCGGAGGACTGGGATATTACCACCTCCGCAAGGCCCCGGGAGGTAAAGGCGGTATTTCCAAAGACGATTGATACGGGAATTGCGCACGGGACAGTCACCGTCCTGCTTGGACGGGAGGGCTTTGAGGTTACGACCTACCGTGTGGACGGGAGGTATGAGGACTTCCGGCATCCAAGGGAGGTTACATTTACCCCGAATCTGATGGAGGACTTAAAACGGCGGGATTTTACCATCAATGCCATGGCGTACCATCCGCAGAACGGACTTGTGGATGCGTTTGACGGCATAGGCGATTTGAAGCGCGGGCGGATCCGGTGTGTGGGAGATGCGCGTCAGAGATTTACAGAGGACGCGCTGCGCATGATGCGGGCCGTGCGTTTTGCGGCGCAGCTTGGCTTTGCCATAGACGGACCGACAGGGGAGGCGGTAAAGGAGCTTTCGGGTACGCTTTGCCATATCAGTGCGGAGCGTATTCAGACAGAGCTTACGAAGCTTTTGCTATCGGATCATCCGGAGGAGCTGCGCACGCTCTATGAGCTTGGCATTACCGGCGTGGTGCTGCCCGAATTCGACGCCATGATGCAGACAGAGCAGGATAATCCCCACCACAGGTACACCGTGGGCGAGCACACAATTGCGGCGCTTTGCAGTGTGGAACGCAATAAGGTGCTGCGTTTCGCCGTATTGCTGCATGATGTGGCAAAGCCCGTCTGCCGTACCAGAGGAGAGGACGGCAGGCATCATTTTTACGGACATCCCGAAAGGGGAAGTAAAATGGCAAAGGAGATTCTGCGCCGTCTGAAGCTTGACAACGATACCATTGCCCGGGTCTGCCGTCTGGTGAGCGGGCACGACGATAATCCGCCGCTGACAGAAAAGAGTGTCCGGCGGGCCATCGTACGGCTGGGGCCGGAAGCGTATCCCGATATTTTCGCGGTAAAGCGTGCGGACATTCTGGCGCAGAGCAGCTATCGGCGAGAGGAGAAGCTGGAGTACTTAAGGCTGTATGAGGAATGCTATCAGAAGATTATGAGCCAAAAGCAGTGCTTAACGTTAAAGGGGCTGGCAGTGGACGGCGGCGATCTGATTGCGGCCGGCATGCAGCCGGGACCGGCGCTCGGGAAGACGCTTAAGGGGCTTTTGGATATTGTATTAGAGGATCCCCAAAAAAATGAAAAGGAATATCTGCTGAAACGGGCCTGTGAGGAACTGAAATTTTAAGTGCATACTTTTAGAAATCTCTTCATATGTTAAAGAGACACGGAGAAATTGCGTGAACAGATTCGTATGGAGG
>CANDKL010000208.1 GCA_947385255.1 uncultured Roseburia sp.
GCATAGCCGTCCAAATCCATCTGAGAAATCTGCTTTGCATGGCGGATACGGATATCCTCGTATATCGCCCCCTGATTGATTCCAAACAAGAGCTGCTCTCTGTTCAGGGTATCCTCCAGTGTATTCAGCCTTGCCAGCTCCGTCTTGCAGCGCAAAAGCCACCTTGCCGTACGGTCCACCGAATTCTGTACATAGTTTCGTTCCGCCACACTGCTTGGACATTCGTCAAACGCCATTGCTATCGTCGACGCCAGGTTGGACTGGATCCGCATACTCTCCTCCGGTCCCATAAAAATTTTCCGGCCGTCGACATGAGAATGAAAATATACGCCCTCCTCCTTTATTCTGCGGAGCCCCGCCAGGGAAAACACCTGGAATCCGCCGGAATCCGTTAAAATCGGCTTATCCCACGCCATAAATTTATGCAGCCCGCCCAACTCATGTATCAGCCTGTCTCCCGGCCTGACATGGAGATGATACGTATTGGAGAGTTCAACCTGCGTTTTGATCTGCTCTAAATCCTCTGTGGACACAGCGCCCTTAATCGCTGCCGCCGTTCCCACATTCATAAATACAGGCGTCTGAATCGTGCCGTGCACAGTATGGAATTCGGCGCGTTTCGCATTGCCGTCTTTTTTTAAAAGCTTATATTCTGCCATAAAAACTCCCTGCTTTTATTTTGCGGCAACCGCATTTTTCCCTGCACCGGCCTTCTTAAGCAGCCTCTTATACGCCTTCAGCTTAGAAGCCGGCACCTTAAACCTACACCGCTTGTCTATACCGGCAAATGACTTGCTTCCCATTTTCTTAAGAACCGTGGAATTGATTTTCACAGAGGAAAGCCGTTTTGCTTTAAAAAACGCCTTCTCCTCTATTTTAGATACCTTTTTTCCGATGGTTACGCTCTTTAACATGCCGCATTCTTTGAATGCCCCTTCTCCGATTGCCGTTACGGTATCGGATATCGTCACGGTTTTCAGGTGACTGTAATCCTCAAATGCCTCCTCCTCGATCTCCGTCACTGTAAAGGTGTAACCGTATTCCTCCTCTTTTACCCTGGCCGGGACCTTTAAGGATGTAATGCGGTCTGACTCTGCGCCGCAGAGCATAGCCGTTCCGGTGCCCTTATCATCATTGATGGAGATTACCTCATATTCATATCCGTTGGGCGCGGTAAATCCGTCCCCCTCCTCCAGCACATCGTCGTCCTCGTCATCCCAGTCATCCTCATCGTCATCATAGTCGTCCTCGTCATCCCAGTCGTCCTCCACATCCGCGGCAGACACCCCTATCACATCTGCCGGTATGGCCGTTCCGAACACAAGCGCCGCCAGAAGAATTGCCATTACTGCTTTTCTTTTCATTCCGTTTCCTCCTGAATCTTAAGATTTTATTAAATTCTTTTCCATTATAATTGTGTTCGCCGTCAGATTCAAGTATGAATGAAAGAAAAAAATATATTATCTCTATTTCTTCGTCGTCACACTTTTCACCTTAGACCACTTTGCATAGAAATTCTTTCCCTTCATTTTTTGATATGTCCTGACCTTCACATAATATTTCTTCCCCGCTTCCAGTTTTTTTGCCGTCCATTTTGTAACGGAACCCTTTGCAATCGTTTTGATACGGGTTTTAGAAGACGGAAACTTCTTATTAGTGGAATACATAATCTGATACCCCGACACGTTTTTCCGTTTTTTCCATTTTACCGTAAAGCCCTTTCGCTTCGCCTTCACTTTTCCGGATATGGAAGTCCCTTTCGGCTTCGCTTTTGCATTGTCCGAAGCGGCGCCAGATCCTGTAACCGTATTGTTTCCCGCGTGGACTGCACTATCTGGATTCTTATTCCCGCTGCCGGTTCCGCCGCCATTTCCTCCGGTACTCCCGTTATCATCTCCTCCGGTGTTTCCGCCGTCATCTCCTCCGGTATTCCCGCCGTTATCTTCTCCGCCTCCGGGATTGAACGGCTCATCCGGTTTTCTATATTCCCATGGATTCTGATAACCCGTCCCGTCCATGACCGCAATTTCCTCCCCGCTCTTATCCGTCATGCAGGATACCGGATTCGATCTCGCGCTGCTCTTATCCTCTATACAGGCTTCTACAAAAAATTCATATTCCTGATTTTCTCTATAGGACTCATAGATAAAATCCGCGCTCATTTCCGGCTGCCCGGCAATCGCCTCTGCCTCTGCCCGTTTCCCGCCAGATCCGGCCGCTCCTTTCCGGGACAGATACACCCGATAGCCCGCAGCGCCGGGAACCGAATCCCAGACAATTCTGAAATTACTGTACACGGTTCCGGAAACCGACGCATACTTTACCCGGACCTCCTTTACCGTCGGCGCTTTCAGATATACAAGGGCAAGCTCTGCTGCCTGCTCAGGCTTCTCATCCTCTGCCACGACTTTATACCAGTACTGCCCTCCGCTCTTTACCTCTGTATCCGTCCATTCGTTTCCCTCTGCCTCAGCTGCCTTTAAATAACTGCCCTCCTCGGTTTTCCGGTAAATGATGTACTGCGCAGCATCCGGTACCTGCACCCAGGAAAGGCGTATTCCTTCGGATGCATTTTCTGCCCTCGGCATAAAACGGAGGATGGTTTCCGGTTCCGAAGCCGGGCTTTTCATTTCCTCTGTATAGGCGTATACCCAGAATTCATACCTGGTACCGTCTGCAAAACCGTCAACGGAAACCGAAATCACGCCGTCCCTTTGCTGCACATTGGAATCGGTCAGCCGAATTTCTCTCCTCCTATACATGCTTTCATCACCGGCCCTCCGGTAACACAGAATATACCTCTGGGCATCCGCAGTCTCTGTCCACTGCGCCAAAAATCCCGCCTGCGTATTCGACATGCGCAAAACGGGACGTTCCAACCCGTAAGAGCGCTCCTCCTCATAATTCCCCTGCATATCAATTTCGTAAAAATACAGTCCTTCCTCCGAGCTGACATACCACAGCGCTTTATCCTGATATAAAATAGGCTGGCAGTCGGACAGGGAGCTATTCTGCTGCTCATAGATCTCGGAGATCCGATTTCCGTCTCCGTCCAAAAAAACATATTTTAAATCCTCATCCTCCGTCCAGAGCAGCAAAAACCGATCCGAAGCCATTTTTACAAGCTGCGGTGTGGAAATCTCCGCATCATTGGAATCGGTGTAATCCGTAATCCACCGTATCTTGGATTCGTGGGTGTTCCGGCTGCATGCGGCCACAAAAATATTTCTCTTTGCAAAAGGATTGTACGTTTCCGCACTGCTTTGATCGACAGAATTTCCGCAAATCAGATAGTTCGCGTCCGAATACGCAAAGCCCCCTATGCTGACTCCCGTATCGTTCGCACCAATGCTGCCCTGAATATCCAAAACAGGATATCCGTCCATCGAAACCGCGCGGGGATAGGCGTCGCCATGATCCAGATAGTGCACCTGCCCCGCTTCATCCGTCAGAACAAACTGGTTAAAGGAATGCGAGGCGTACCCCACATAGGCCGATACCAGATAGTCGGCGTGCCTTGCCGTCATAGTCGGAATATGAACGGAAAAATGCAGGTTTGCCTGATGGTTTTTCCCATCCTTTGCAGAGGTGTACATTTTGTGGCAGGTATGGATATAGAGCAGATCGCCGCCCTGCACCATACGCAGCGAGCCGGCATAAAACGGCTCTACCGTATTCGCGCCGTACAGGCTGACCGAATCCAGACGTTCCCACTCCTTTGTATACCGAACGACACGCAGCACCTCCGCCGCGTCGTCCTCACTTTAGTTATTCTGTCCGAATACGATAAAATAAAAATCGCTGCCGGCGTAAAATCCGCCGAATACAGGCAGCTCCATAGGAATCCTCGTGCCGGATACAAAGCGGAGCAGCGAGTTGTATTTCTCCGCTGTAATCCCGTCACTGCCGTACGCCACTCTTGTAACCGTACCGTCTCCGTTGTCCGCAAGATAAGAGTGCACCTTAGCGCTCCAACGGGTGTAATTCTGCCTGCTCCGGTTGTCGGTCAATATCGGCGCGTCCGTGCCGGCAGACGGCTGCGGAATTTCGTTTGCAGCGCAAAAGCCCTGCGGGATGAGCAGCAAAGTAACAATAAATATGGCTAAAAATAATTTTTTCATAAGCTCTCCTTTTCTTTTGAAAGCGCCTCCTCCATCACCCGGCACGTATATGCAATATCCTCCGCTGTATGCGCATCCGACACAAACATTGCCTCAAACTGCGAAGGCGCCGTATAAATGCCCCGATCCAACAGCTCTCCAAAATATGCGGCATAACGCCCGGTATCCGAAGATACCGCACGCTCATAATCTGTCACGCTGCCCTCTGTAAAAAATACGCTCATCAGGGATCCAATCTGATTGACACACACCGTACCTTTTGCCGCTTTGTTTACCGCAGCTGCAAGCTGCCCTGTCTTCCTCTCAAGCCTCTCATAAATACCCGGGTCCTCCTGCAGGATCCGAAGTGTCTCCAATCCCGCCGCCGTCGCCACTGGATTTCCGGAAAGCGTTCCTGCCTGATATACGGGACCGGCCGGAGCTACGAGCTCCATAATTTCCCGCTTTCCGCCATACACGCCAATCGGCATCCCGCCGCCTGCAATTTTTCCAAGCGTTGTCAAATCGGGCGTCACATGAAAATATTCCTGCGCACCGCCGAGTGAAAGACGAAACCCGGTAATGACCTCGTCAAAGATTAAAAGCGCACCATTTTGTCTGGTAATCCGCCGTAAAAATGAAAGAAATTCCCGGGCTGGCAGGATCACTCCCATATTTGCCGCCACAGGCTCCACAAGAACTGCCGCAATGCGATCCGCATGTTCCGAAAACAGCTTTTCAACAGAAGCCCTGTCGTTGTACTGTGCAATCAACGTATTTTTGGCATTATCCGCCAAAACTCCGGCGGAATCCGGTACGGATGAGGTCAGTGCACCGGAGCCTGCCTTTACCAGAAGGCCGTCGGAATGCCCGTGGTAGCAGCCCTTGAATTTTACAATTTTGTCCCTGCCTGTAAACCCGCGTGCCAGACGAACGGCGCTCATGACGGCCTCCGTACCGGAATTCACCAGGCGGCTTTCTTCCATGGAGGGCATCAGCTCTGCAATCAGCTCCGCCAGCTCTGCCTCCCGTTTGGTAGGCGCGCCAAAGGTCAGACCGTCCCTGCATGCCCGGATTACGGCTTCTATTACCCTCGGATGGGCATGCCCCAGAATACACGGCCCCCAGGAGCAGACGTAATCAATCATCTCATTTCCGTCCACATCCGTAATCCTGCTGCCATGGGCAGACGCAATAAACCGCGGCGTCCTTCCTACGGCGCCAAACGCACGCACCGGACTGTTGACGCCGCCCGGAATATGCCGCTTTGCCGCTTCAAACAATTCCTTTGATTTTGTATCCATATCCGACTCCCTTCCTATTCCCCTGCACGGATCCACTTCGCCGCGTCCAGTGCATGATACGTAATTACCATATCTGCTCCGGCGCGCTTTAGGCCGGTCAGAATTTCCATCACAATCCTTTGTTCATCGATCCAGCCGTTCGCCGCCGCCGCTTTTACCATGGAATATTCTCCGCTTACGTTATAAGCGGCAATCGGAACCGAAACGCCTGCCGCCGCCTCCCGGATGATATCCATATAGGCCATCGCAGGCTTGGCAATGATGATGTCTGCTCCCTCCAGAATATCTGCTTTTATCTCACGCATGGCCTCCCGTCCGTTTGCCGGATCCATCTGATAGGTCCTGCGGTCGCCAAACCCGGGAGCAGAATGTGCCGCCT
>CANDKL010000209.1 GCA_947385255.1 uncultured Roseburia sp.
AGCTGCAGTTTGATGCTGCCGTATCTCCGCGTGTGGCGCGTACCAAATGCCCGGAGTCCGAGCTGGCAGGCCACATCAATACCTTTATTTTCCCGGATATCAGCGCAGGCAATATCGGATATAAGATTGCGCAGCGCCTTGGCGGGTTTGAAGCATATGGGCCGATCCTTCTGGGCTTAAATGCGCCGGTAAATGATCTGTCGCGCGGGTGTAATGCATCCGAGGTATACTCCATGGCGATTATTACCGCGGCCCTGGCATAAAAATTTTAAAAAAGGGCTTGACTTTATTTGGAAATAATTATATAATAGCAGAGCAGGTCAGGGATGGCTTGCTCTATATGGGATCTTAGCTCAGCTGGGAGAGCATCTGCCTTACAAGCAGAGGGTCATAGGTTCGAGCCCTATAGGTCCCATATATTTATGGCGGAATAGCTCAGTTGGCTAGAGCACACGGTTCATACCCGTGGTGTCGAGAGTTCAAATCTCCCTTCCGCTACTCACCCTGGAGGATGCGTTTCTTCCAGGGCTTTTTATTGGAAAAAATCCGGACTGGCCCAAAGATTCGGTTATAAAAGGAACGGGGACGTACATATATTTAGATTGTATTGCGGAACATCCGGTAAAAACGGGTTTCATTGACATTATTCCGCAATTTTTTTATGAAAAGCAAATGGATCGTAGCAACATATTCCACAGTATGTTATAATAAACCCACGATGAAAAAACAACAGGCAGATGAAAGGAGAAGGAATTTATGTTAAGAGAAAGCTTCGGAACAGACGGCCGCGGCAATGAGGCAGAGGCGTTTATCCTCACGAATGCTAACGGAACGCAGCTTAAGGTTACGACGCTCGGCGCCGCAATCGTCTCGTTTATTTTTAAGGACAAGGACGGAATCATGCGTGATATTGTACTGGGTTATGACAGGGCAGAAGCCTATTTGGAACAGAAGGGCTATTATTTCGGTGCAACCGTAGGAAGATATGCCAACCGCATTTCCAATGCCAGGATTACGATAAACGGCGTAGAATATGCTCTGGAGGCCAATTCTGAGACCAATAACCTGCACAGCGGGAGCAACGGCGTCAGCCACAAGGTGTGGGATGTGGCCCGGGTGGATGAAGCGGGGAACAGCGTAACAATGCAGATTACAAGCAAGGATTTGGAACAGGGATTTCCGGGGAATATGCAGATTAAGGTCACGTTTACCCTGACAGAGGACGATGCAGTGAAGATTGATTATGAAGCGGTGTCGGACAAAGATACGGTGGCCAATTTTACCAATCACAGCTACTTTAACCTTGCGGGCCATGACGGCGGAGCTGTCGGAGGCCAGAGGTTAAAGCTTTATGCCGACGCGTTTACGCCGCTTGCGCCGACGCTTTCGATTCCGACCGGAGA
This sequence comes from uncultured Roseburia sp., assembly GCA_947385255.1. Classification (GTDB taxonomy): domain Bacteria; phylum Bacillota; class Clostridia; order Lachnospirales; family Lachnospiraceae; genus Roseburia_B. The sequence continues at coordinate 1,404 of CANDKL010000209.1, forward strand.
GATCCGTCCGGTTGCGGGGACGCCGTTTGACTTTACGGACTTTAAAGAGATTGGGAAGGAAATCAATGACAGCTGCGATCAGCTTGTCTATGCAAAGGGCTATGATCACAACTTTGTGCTCAAAAACCATGGAGAGCTTGGGCTGATGGCAGAGGCTGTGTGCGAGGATACGGGGATTCATCTGTATGCGTATACAGATCGTCCGGGCGTGCAGCTTTATACAGGGAATTTTATTGAAGAGCATGAAGGAAAGGGCGGCGCCCGTTATGGGGAACGCCACGGCTTCTGCTTAGAAGCCCAGTGGTTCCCGGACGCCGTCAATAATCCGGCATTTGAGGCCCCGCTGCTTGCGGCAGGGGAGGTATATGCTTCCACTACGGTATACAGGCTGAAGCTGGATTAAGCCGCAGCAGGGAAGGCCTTTGGGCTGCGTTAATTCTGCATCTGCACCCGGATGTCCGGCACCTTCTGCAGGATAGGAAGCAGGAGCAGGCTGATGAGAATCCCGGTAAATCCCTGTACGATATTAAACGGGACCCCAGCGGCAGAGCTGGCAGCTCCGGCAGCAATCGCAGCGGCATTGAGTCCGCCGCTGGCGAATGCTGCAACGCCGGCTTCATAGAGAAAATAGCCGATGACCATAATTGCTTCGCCGATAAGGCCGCTGATGATTACGGCAGCGCTGCGGACACGCGGGGATTTGGCGCGGGCTTTTATAGAATGGAATAACAGGCCGGCTATTCCTGCAGTCAGCGCCTTAATAATGAAGGTAGCCGGTGCAAAGGAAAGATATCCGGAGAAAATATCTGCGAACATCGAACCGATCCCGGCGGCGAGGGCACCTGCGGCAGGACCGAGTACAAAGCCGCTTAAGAGGATCAGGCCGTCGCCTAAGTGGATATAGCCGAGGGTCGGAGTTGGTATTTTGAGTATCATTGTCGCGATACAGGTAAAAGCGGCCATGAGTGCTGTAAGAATTGTTATTTTGAGATTTTTTTCCATAATGTTGTGCCTCCTTCGTTTTTTTCATCATATGTATTTGGTGGCGCTATTTAAAGTGCCAGTAATGAAAAAAACGAGCAGGCCAGATGGATTGTCTATTTTTGGATGTTGGATTAGAGTAGACAAGTCGACAAATTTCGAGTATAATGGATCATTATAAAAAAAACAGGGGGTAAATATGAAAAATTTAAGAATTGGCGTAAAATTATTGGTAACCTTTATGATCATTATCGTGCTATTCTGTGCGACAGTCGCCAGCGCAATTTATGGATTAAAGGAAAACGAGGCAAAGTATTCTGAATTTTATAACGTTGGTTATCAGATTACCAATAAGGTTATGAGCATGCGGCGCGGGCTGCAGATTATTGTAAAGGATATTGCTTACATTACAATTGAAGACGACAGTGCCAAGAGCAAGGAGCATGAGGCAGATATGGAAAAGGAGCTTACGCTGCTGGAGGAAAATGCGACTTGGCTGTTTGAGAATTTTGAAGGAGAACAGGAGCTTTTGGATTCCTTTGCGGAGGATATTACGCAGGCAGTAGAGCTCCAGAAGGAAGTGATCCATCTGGCGGATACGGATATGGATGCGGCAAGGACCAAGCTTTTGGAGGAGTATCAGCCTTTGGTTTCGGAGGCTGTCAATACGCTGATCCAGATCAGTGCATTTGCAGAGGAGGATGCGGAGCAGAATTACCAGAGTACGACAGAAATGCAGAGAATGCTGGTGATGGCCCAGCTTGCGATGGCCGGCGGCGCTCTGGTGATTACGCTGCTGCTTTCTACCTACCTGACAGGGGCGATCCGAAAGCCGCTCCACGAGCTGGAGGTATCGGCAGGCAAAATCGTCAGCGGAGATTTGGATATTGACATCAAGTATGAGTCGAAGGATGAGCTTGGAAGCCTGGCAAAGGCCTTTAAGAACATGACGTCTATTTTAAGCGATGTGATATCAGATGCTTCCCGTCTTCTGCAGGAAATGGCGGACGGCAATTTTGATGTGCGTACCAGGGCGGAGGACCGCTATGTCGGCGACTTCCAGGGGCTTCTTTTGTCTATCCGCAAGCTGAATAAAGGCTTAAGCTCTACTCTGGGGCAGATCAATTTAAGCGCGGATCAGGTGGCTTCCGGAGCAAGTCAGGTGTCGAACGGCTCTCAGGCGCTTTCACAGGGAGCAACCGAGCAGGCTTCTGCAGTGGAAGAGCTTGCGGCAACGATTTCCAATATTTCCCAGCAGATCAAGGAGACTGCACAAAATGCGCTTGACGCCAGAAAGCGGTCCGGGATTGCAGGGGATGAAATGGAAGGCTGCAACAACCAGATGCATGATATGATGGCGGCTATGGAGGAAATTACCCGTACCTCCAATGAAATCGGCAAGATTATTAAGACCATTGAGGATATTGCGTTCCAGACCAATATTCTGGCGTTAAATGCCGCGGTAGAGGCGTCCCGCGCAGGTATCGCAGGTAAGGGCTTTGCCGTAGTTGCAGAAGAGGTGCGTAACCTTGCAGGGAAGAGTACGGCGGCATCAAAGGATACGGCAGAGCTGATTGAAAGCTCTATTAAGGCTGTTTCGCGAGGTACGAAGATTGCGGACGCTACCGCACAGTCCCTGATTAAGGTGGTGGAAGAGGTCCGTACGGTAGCTTCTGCAGTGGAGAATATTGCAGATGCAGCAGAGGAGCAGTCGGGCGCAGTCGAGCAGGTTACGGTCGGTGTGGATCAGATCTCCAGTGTCGTACAGACCAATTCTGCTACGGCAGAGCAGAGCGCAGCCGCAAGCCAGGAGCTTTCGAGCCAGGCAGAGGTATTAAAGGATCTGGTTGCCCAGTTCCAGCTGCGTGAGGAGTACATACCAAAGGGAACGGACATGGCAAACGGCTTTGGCGACATGCCTGTGGGCAGTATTGATTTGAGCTAAACATAGAGGATAGGATTTGACATTTATCTATGGAAGTGGTATCTTTATTATAGATAGCATATTGATTACAGACAGATATAAATGAGGAGTTGGCATGGAAAAACAGCAAATCTTGATTGTTGACGATGAAGAAATCAATCGCCTGATACTGGACGGGATGTTTGAGGACAGGGATACATATGAGACGATAGAGGCGGCTAACGGGCAGGAAGCAATTTCCATTATAGGGGGCAACCACAATATTGTGCTGATTTTGCTGGATATTCTGATGCCGGTCCTTGACGGCTTTGCAGTTTTGGAATATATGAAGGAGCAAAAGCTTTTAGAAGAAATCCCCGTTATCATGATTACCAGTGAGACAATCGGGGACAGCGAGGATAAGGCTTATTCCTACGGCGTAGCAGATGTGATTCATAAGCCGTTTTATCCGCACATTGTCAAGCGGCGCAGCAGGAATATCATTGATTTGTACCAGAGTAAGCATAATATGGCGGTCCGCCTAAAGGAGCAGGAGGAAGCGCTTTTGGCTCAGCAGAAGGAGCTGAATGAGAACAACGAGTTTATGATTGACGCATTGAGCTCGGTTGTAGAATCCAGGAGCGCGGAGACCGGAGAGCACACCAAGCGGATCAAGGATCTGACGAGGATCATGCTTTGTTCTTTTGTGAAGAATTTTCCGCAGTATGGCTTAAAGGAATCGCAGATCGATCCGATTGCCAGAGCCTCTGTCCTGCATGACGTGGGCAAGATCGGTATTCCGGACGCTGTATTGTTAAAGCCGGGACGGCTGACCGATGAAGAATTTGAATTGATGAAGGCGCACACTACAATCGGATGTGACATATTAAAGAAATTCTACAGAAACCCGGACGGTGAGTTTGAGCGCTATTGTTATGAGATTTGCCGCCATCATCATGAACGGTGGGACGGCAGGGGATATCCGGATCATTTGGCCGGAAATGATATTCCAATCAGTGCACAGATCGTTGCAGTGGCAGATGTTTTTGATGCGCTGGTCAGCCCAAGGGTGTATAAGAGCTCGTTTGATAAGGATACAGCATACAATATGATTGTCAACGGCGAATGCGGACAGTTTTCGCCGGATATATTGGAATGCTTTAGGCTTGCAAAAGAAGATTTCTTCAATGTTTGTGGAAGTGATTAATATGGTTGTTTTGATTTGTAATACCTGAAACAGAGAGCAGGCAGCAAAGAAATTTTTATATTTTTTGCTGCCCCTTTTTGGGTTTTGCTTGGGAGGCTTGCGATGGAACAGGAGAGAAACTGCATATTTCCTATGGAGGATGCGCTGGAAATGCTCCTGATGTTCGACGGCGGCGGCGTGATTACCTACGGGAATACTGCGGCCAGGGAAAAGCTGGAGTACGAGGCCGATCTTTGCGGCAGGCCAATCAGCGATATCTTCCCG
>CANDKL010000210.1 GCA_947385255.1 uncultured Roseburia sp.
GTGCGGAAGCAAGGCTGCATACTCGGCGGTAAAATTCAGGCGAGAAGGAGCAGTACAATTCACAGATGCCATGGCAGAGCAAATATGATTCAGGAGTCAATTCGCCGAATGCACCGAAGAATTATAACCCGGTAGGCCTTTACCGGAAGACCTTTCAGGTGAGCGATGATATGCGTGCAGCAGACGGTAGGATTTATATTTCGTTCCAGGGTGTTGAATCTGCTTACTATGTATATGTAAACGGAAAAGAAGTAGGCTACAGCGAAGATACATATGCTCCGCACAGCTTTGATATTACAGATTACTTAAACGACGGCGACGCAGACAACCTTTTGGCTGTGGAAGTCCACAAGTTCTGCGACGGTACATGGATGGAAGATCAGGATATGTATTATGACGGCGGTATCTTCCGTGACGTATATCTGTATTCTGCACCGTTGGTACATATCCAGGACTACACCGTAGTGACGGATCTGGATGAAAATTATGAGAACGCCGAAATGTCCATCAGCGTTGATTTAGCTAATGCTTCTACAGCAGCCGCAGAAGGCTACAAGGTAGATGCAAGGCTGTATGATGCGGCAGATCAGCAGTTTGTCAATGGTGTAACATTGGATTTCGATGCGATTCCGGCTGCAGAAGGCAATCAGGACGGCAAGGCAACCGCATCTGTTACGAAGACGGTTCTTTCACCGGAGCTTTGGTCTGCAGAGACGCCGAATCTTTATACGCTGGTATTGTCCGTATATGATTCCAAATCAGGCGCATATGTCGGCAGTGTTTCCCAGCAGCTTGGATTCCGTGAGATTGAATTCGTAAGGACAGAGGTAGATGAAAACGGAAACAGGATTACAGAGGATTCCGAATATACTCCGATTAAGATCAACGGCCAGAACCTCCTGTTAAAGGGAACCAACCGCCATGACACTGATCCGGAATACGGTAAGTTTGTTCCGCATAAGACGCAGGAAGAGGATGTTAAGCTGATGAAGCAGTACAACTTGAATGCACTGCGTACCTCTCACTACAGCAATGATGAATATATTTACTGGCTGTGTGACAACTATGGTATTTATATCATGGCAGAGACGAATATGGAATGTCATGCTTTGATGTACAATGAAGCGGGCAAGGTTCATTTCAAGAAAATGGTTATGGACAGAACGATCACAACATTTAACCGTTTAAAGAACCGCGCGGCAGTGATCATGTGGTCTATCGGAAACGAGTCCTATTACAGCAGCAGCGCAACCCATGCGGACGGCATGTTCTATGATCTGATTTGGTACTTTAAAAACAATGATCCGACCAGGCCGGTACATTCCGAAGGCTCAAATGCTGCAAACGGAACGGATATGGGCAGTAATATGTATGCGTCCGTAGCTACCGTATGGAATAAGGCGCGCGACAATATGCCGTATGTGCTCTGTGAGTATGAGCATGGGCAGGGAAATGCAGTCGGTGATTTCAAGGAATACTGGGATGCAATTCGAAGCTCCGATAATCTGCTTGGCGGATTTATCTGGGACTGGGTAGATCAGTCAAGACTGATAAGCCTGGATCAGCTTCCGGCATCTTATATCATGACTGAAAAAGCAAACAATGTGACAGGTTATGTCGGCGTGAACAGCCTGAATGAAAATCCGGGCGAAGGCGCAATGACTGGCAAGAGCGTAAACGGATATGCAACCTTTGAAAACGATGCATACAATCAGGCGCTCGCAGGAGAGAACAAAGCGTTTACGCTGGAAGTGATCTGCAAACCGAATTCAACGGCCGGCAATCAGGTAATGATGGGCAAGGGCGATACGCAGTTCGCATTAAAGACCAACAGCGGAAACCGGATAGAATTCTTCGTTTACGATTCCTCAGCAAGTGACCGCTGGAATTCCGCATATGTAACCATGCCGGAGGACTGGGTCGGCAACTGGCATCAGATTGCCGTTACCTATGACAGCGGCAAGATTAACTTCTACTATGACGGAGAACATCTTGGCGAAGAGCAGACAAAGAATACAAAAATTGATATCAGCAGTACGCAGCTTGGCGTTGGTATTACGGCAGACAACGGCAGAACCTTTGACGGTGAGATTTCCATGGGCCGTGTTTATACAAGGGTTTTGACTGCAGATGAGCTGACAGCACAGTACAGCACAAGCCCGGCTATCGGGGCAGAGGATGATTCCGTATTATTGTGGGCAGATTTCAATGATGTAGTTGTAGACGAGAGCAATCCGCCTTATGATTACTATGCAGAGGATTTTGCGCACCAGAGTCTGTACGATGCAGCCGGCAGGTTCTATGGCTATGGCGGCGACAGCGGAGAAAGCCCGCATGACGGCTCCTTCTGCGTCAACGGTTTGATTTCACCGGACAGGGATGTGCAGCCGGAGCTTTATGAAGTAAAATACCAGTATCAGAGCGTATGGTTTACGGCAGAAGACATCCAGCTTTTAAATGGCGATGTTTCTGTATATAATGAGTACAATTTCCGGAATGTAAATGAGTTTGATGTAAAATGGCAGCTTCTTGAGGACGATACGGTGATCGGCGAGGGTACGCTGGATAACCTGGATATTGCAGGCCGCGAGACAGAGACGATCCATATTCCGTATCTTGAAAGGATGCCGGCAAAGAAAAAGGCAGGCGCAGAATATTATCTGAATCTGTCTGTGCAGCTTAAGGAAGATACCGTATGGGCCAAGGCTGGGCACGAGGTTTCCTACGGGCAGTTCCAGCTTCCTGCAGATGTAAAACAGGTAAAGAAGGCAGTTTCGACAAACGTGACGGTAGACGAAAGCGCAGAAGACGTGATTACGGTTACGGGCGCTGATTTCAGTTTCGAGCTTGACAAAGAAACAGGCAGGATCCAGAATTATGTTTATAAGGGAGAAACCCTTCTGAACAAGGGTCCGGTACCGAATTACTGGAGGGCTTACAGGGATAACAACGATTCTCTGTACCGCGACGCAAACTGGCAGAATATAAACAGAAACGTAACGGCAGACATTGCGGTCGGACAGAATAAGGACGGCCAGAAGACTATTACGGTAGATCTGCATTCTTCCAGAAATGCGAATTTGAAGCAGCAGATGATTTATGCAATCGACGGCAGCGGTGCGATTACCTTAAACGCAAGCGTAGACGCTACGCAGTCGGGTCTTGGATATTACAAACGAATCGGTACGATTATGGAGCTTCCGGAAGGCTTTGAGAATGTTACCTGGTACGGCAACGGGCCGGTAGAATCCTTCTGGGATCGTCAGGATTTTGCACGCGTAGGCAAATATGAGACGACCGTTTCCGAATTGTTCTACCCGTTCCTGTACACACAGGATACCGGTACCATTACCGGATCCAAATGGTTTACCGTAACCGATCCGAATAAGAAGAACGCATTGGCGATTACAGCCGAGGATTGTGTAGAAGCAACGGCGCTGCACTTTACGGTTGACGATTTGCAGCAGGCGGTTCATCCGTATGAACTGAATCCGGTAAAGGAAACCATGCTGACTGTAAACTGGAAGTCCATGGGCGCCGGAAACGAGAGCTGGGGAGCAGGCTTCCTGCAGCAGTATCTCCTTCCGAACAATCGGGCATATGAATACGAGTATTCAATTGTTCCTTATGAGGTCGGCGCAAATGTAATGGATGTTACCCGTCCTTACAGGACTGTAAAATCCTCTTCCGAAGCAGCTATCATGGAAGAAGCGGCAAATGCGCTGATTGCAAAGATTGACAGCATTTTTGTTACGAGCGGCGAAGACGGCTATCTGTTAGAAATGAAGGCTGAATATGAAGAGCTGCCAAGTGCGGCGCAGCGGATCGTAACGGAAGCGCGTTATCAGAAGGTTCTGGAGGCGATTGCCCTGGCGGAGAAGTTTAAGAACGGGGAAATTGAGCTGTATGTACAGGATAAGAGCCAGAACGGATACGACATCAATGTCAGCTCGGAGGAGCATGCCGGTTATGAAATGAAGAACGGCGCGGCAACCATGACAGGGTATACAGACGTCAAGGGCGAAGGCGCAAATGAGAAGATGAACGGCATTATCGGCGGGACGGAACCGTTTACGGTGGAAGCCGTAATTAATCCGAACGATTATGGATACGGCGGAGGCGATTATCACAATACCATTATATCCAAGGGCGATAATTGCGCGGCATTCCGTATCTCCGATCAGAGCGCATACTTCTTTGTTAAAAATACAAGCGGCCAGTGGGTGACAAGCCAGATTAAGCTGACTCCCGAGCAGATGAAGTCGGATCTGCATGTCGCGGGAATTTATGACGGAGAAAATATTTCCGTATATGTGGAAGGCGAGGAGATGGTTACAAATCCGGCCGGCACAATCGCGGCGTCCAATTATCCGCTGGGTATTGGCCATTGTCCGGAAACCGGAAGAACGACAAACTTAAACTTCTACAGCCTGCGTCTGTACTCGAAGGTTTTGACGAAGGATGAGCTCGACAGCGGCGCATATCAGGCGGACAGCGAAGGCGTAGAGTTATGGTATGATTTTAACGATTATTCTTATCGGAATATGGATGCACAGGCAGAGGGTGTCCGTTCCTATACGGCTTCTCTGAGTTTAACGGCAGGGGAGACGGCACAGGTGAAGGCGGAAAAGGTTCCTCACTATGCAAACGGCAAAATTGTTTACTCTTCTGCAGATGAAGCAGTGGCAACCGTAGATGCAAACGGCGTAGTAACGGCAGTTGCAAAGGGCAGCACCACCGTGATCGCTGCAATCGAGGGCGACGAGGAAAAGAAGGTGGAAATTCCGGTTCGTGTAATAGCTCCGATTTCCGCACCGATCTTAGCATACACGGCGCCGGCAGGCGGCACGGCTCCAAAGGCAGCACAGATTGCCGACATCGGAGAGAGCAGCATTGCAGACCGGACAGCAGACGAGGTCACATTTAGCGCAAGGGAAGGCAGCCCGGAGGCAGTGATTGTAAATCAGGATGGTATCTGGGGCTTTAACGGACAGCTCACAACGCAGTCCGGTACGGATAAATTTAACGTATACGGAGCAACTCCGGTAACATTTGCTTTCAAGCTCTATGCAAAGCAGGCTCCGGCTACAGATGTAAACCTGTTTGGTAAAATGGATAACCAGTATGGCATCCAGATTTCAGCAGCAGGCGATTTGCAGGCATATTACAACAGCAATGGATGGCCGACATTAAAATGTCCTTTGGACGAAAGCTTCTATGGCGTATGGCATGATATCCTGGTTTCCTTCGACGGGAAAGGCAACACCGCTATCCTGATCGACGGAGAGGCTGCAACTATGCTGGATAAGGCTCCGTTAGCCCAGGTTACAAGTCAGAAATTTACGATTGGCTATAATCCGGATAAGGGAACAAATACACCGGCGTTCAATCCGTTTACTGCAGAGGACGGCTATTTGGCAGACCTTCGGATGTACAAGGGCACGGATGTAGTGAATATTGTAAAGAACGAAGACGGCACGGCATCCCTGAACGATTATGAAACAATCTGCGGCCTGCTTGCAGAAGAGGAGCCGGCAGCGAATATTACGGTAACTCCATATGATATGGATACCGTTTGGACCACGGCAGACGGTGTGGTTGTAAATCCGGACGAGACCTTTGAAGAGGGTGTCGGCTATACGGCAACGACAACACTTACCGCATACGGCAATTATAAGTTTGACGACAGCGAAGCT
>CANDKL010000211.1 GCA_947385255.1 uncultured Roseburia sp.
GCGATATGAGGCTGTGACTGGAGTTCAGACGTGTGCTCTTCCGATCTAAACAAGCTTGTAAAACGCCACTCCTTACTGACCATCCTGTTAGGTATCGCATTCTACTTGATAGGGGCCTTGGAATTTCTCAATCCGGATACGTACCGCATTTTCCTGCGCGGATGGAAGTACGATCGGAACGGGATTTCCAAAGAAAGCGCCGCTTCCGAAAAAATCGGCGGCATCGTCGTCATGCTGATCGGACTGATTGCACTGACCGGTATTTTTATTTCCTGACTGATCAAAAAAAGCATCCCGGCCCTTGTGCCGGGATGCTTTTTCTTATTTTTCTTTATATCGGTTCTTCCTGATCTGCCGATACAACGCTTTGCATATCGTAAAAGCCCGCCTTCTTACCTGCCAGAAACTTTGCCGCTTCTACGGCGCCTTTTCCGAATACGGCCCTGGAATACGCCGTATGCCTGATTTCAATCACCTCATCTCTGCCGGCAAAGATAATTTCATGCTCGCCGACAATCGTACCGCCGCGTACAGCGGAAATTCCGATTTCCTTTGCCTCTCTCTTTTTGCGCTCTTTGCTGCGGTCAAATTTGTACTCATAGGACTGACCCATGGCAGCGTTGATGCTGTCTGCCAGCGCAAGCGCCGTACCGCTTGGCGCGTCAATTTTCTGGTTGTGGTGCTTTTCTACTATTTCGATATCAAATCCTGCCGGAGCCAGTGTCTTCGCTGCCCTCTGCAGAAGATCAAACAGGGTGTTGATGCCAAGAGACATATTAGCCGATTTCAAAATGGCAATCCCTTTGGCCGCTTCCTTCGTTTTCTGCAGCTGCTCCTCACTCAGCCCCGTCGTACAGAGCACCAGGGGAAGCCTCCGTCCTACGCAGTAATCCAGAACCCCGTCCACTGCCCTCGCCGTAGAAAAATCGATCATGACGTCTGCTTCCACCTTACACTCTGCAATATCCGTAAATACCGGATAAGGCCTGTTTCCCGGATCTGTAATATCAATGCCCGCAGCAATCGTAACATGCGGATCCTCCTTACAGATATCGGTTATGATCTGACCCATCCTGCCGCTGCAGCCGTGCATTATAACTTTTATCATGGTATCCTCCATTGTACATTTGTATTCTTTTGTAATCCTTCCCTGTTTTTACCCGTCTATTCCTGCGTTCTGCATACTCTGCCCGGCGGCAGGCCGCAGCCGCACGCAAGACAGCTGTGCTACGCCAGCCTCAGCCCATAGGCCTCCATGGCCTCCGCCAGCTTCTTCACATGAGCCTCCTCCATTTCGGAAAGCGGAGCACGCGCCGGACCGACGCCCATACCCATCAGGTTTAAGGCTTTCTTAACCGGAATCGGATTGACCTCGCAAAACAGCGCGTCTACTAACGGCTCTGCCTCAAGCTGCAGCTTCGCAGCGCCCGCAATATCTCCCTGAAAGAATTTCATGCACATATCGTGCACCTGCTTCGGCGCAATATTTGACCAGACGGAAATAACGCCGACCGCACCGATTGCAAGCAGCGGTACGACAATTCCGTCTTCGCCGGAATACATATCCAGCCTGCCGTCCGTCAGATACAGCGTTCTTGCCGCCTGCGCCACATTTCCGGTCGCCTCTTTTAAACCAACGATGTTCTCTACGTTTTTACACAGATGTGCTGCTGTCTCGGGCAGGATATTGCAGCCGGTCCGTCCCGGCACATTATACATAATAATCGGCAGCTTCACTTCATTCGCGATTTGCGTATAATGCCCGATTAAGCCTGTCTGCGTCGCCTTGTTGTAGTACGGCGTCACAATCAAAAGACCGTCTGCTCCGGCCTCCTCTGCCTCCTTCGAAAGCTGAATCGCCGTCCTGGTGCAGTTTGAACCGGTGCCCGCTACAACCGGCACCCTGTGTGCTGCAAAACGCACGGCGGCTTCAATCACCTCCTTGTGCTCCTCCATCGTAAGCGTGGAGCTTTCTCCTGTCGTTCCTGCAATAATAATGCTGTCTGTGCCTTCTTTAATCTGAAAATCAATCAGCTCCTCCAGCTTGTCGTAATTTACCTCCAGATTCTCCTTCATCGGGGTTACAATTGCTACACCCGCACCTTTAAAAATTGCCATTTCCTTTCCCTCCTGGTATGATATTGAATGACTTAGAATCCCAATCTGCCCATCGCACGCTTCCACTAAGGAACTGTCTAGAAATAACTTTTAAATAGTGCGCAGGATTTTTCTTCGAGAGTGCCGCTCGAAAATCAGGCGCATAGCAGGCTATGTAACTGATTTTTGTGCGGTACTATCGGAGGAAAAGATAAGCAATATGAAAAGTTATTTCTAGACAGTTCCTAAAAAAACCGGCTCCTTTGATGAGCCGGTATATAGGTTTCTTCCACTCGATAGCGCACCATCCTGCCGTTCTGGCAAGGATGACAGTCATATGCCTGTTAAACATATGCCCAAAAGAATATCTGCAGGCAATATTCTCTTTCGGCGTTTTCCCCTTTTACCCACCCTCTTCTGCACCTGCTGCATCCGACGGGCTACTGATGAATCACGCGACCTCTATCCGGTTCTATTTGGTTTTCCGTTATATGCAATATAACACGCTGTATTTTGCTTGTCAAGAGCTGCCCGGTCTAATTTTCCGGTATCAGATGATAAATTTCGTCTATGTGTCCGCGCAGCTTATCCGGCAGCACCCAGCCGGTCAGGATCAAATCCATATCCTCCAGCCTTGCAGAAATCAGGCTGATAAGCTCCTCCACCTCAATCAGACCGTGATCCACAATGCCAAGCACCTCATCTAAAATCAGCAGGTCACATTCACCGGTTGCCAGCACCTTGCGGGCAAAATTGATCCCGTTCTTAATATTCTTGCCTTCCTCATGCTGCTCTTCCCTGGTAAGCTCGTTGTAATATTCCTCGGATTTCTCAAAGCGGAAAAATTTAATCTCAGGCTCCAGCCGTTTTAAAAAGTTCATTTCCTCATCCGCTTTTCCCTTTAAAAACTGAATGATAAAAACTGTCTTCCCTCCGGAAGCAGCACGTATCGCCCTTCCCAGCGCTGCAGGCGACTTTCCCCTGCCCTCGCCATAATATACCTGTACGCTTCCCGCCGCCATAGTAACCTCCCATGTCTTTTGTTGCCTGTTTCTCACACCTGTCTCCAGATTATCTATATAAAATAACATATTTTTCCAAAAAAAGCAACTTTTATTCCAACCGTTCTACCTTGCTGACAGATACCTCATATGCAACCCGTTTTTCTGTAATATTTTCACCGATTTTCTTTACGTATTCACGGCTCTGGATCCTGCCCCAGATCTCCACATGGCTTCCCACCTCAAAGCCGGATGCAAATCTTGCATTTCTTCCCCAGCAGATGCAGGGTATGTAATCGGATTTTCCGTAGGAGCGGTTTACGGCAATCAGAAGATCCGCAATTTCCCGTCCCAGCGGCGTCTTCCGATAAATTGGCTCCTTGCACACATACCCGTCCAGATATATCTGGTTGCTCTTGTACTCCTCCGATTCTTCTTCAATAAATTCCAGCTCCCTTGCAAAAACGGAAAGCACCAGCCTGTTCTTCTTCTCCTCGTGCCTGTTATAGGAACGGAACTGCCCTGTCACATAAATCAGCTGCCCCTCATAATCCTGCGTGGTGTCTACCAGACGCTCGGATACCATAATGGGGATAACGTCTACAAAATCGCTCAGACGGTTTACGGAAACGTCTACCATATAAAAGCCTTCCCCATAGACCTCGTGGCTATATCGGAAATCCGATATAATCGTCCCTACAATAGATACCTGGTTGTTTTCAAAAATTTTATCTGCCATGAATTTTTCTCCCTTCCTCTTTCCCGGCCTCATCGTTCCGGTGAACTGTACATCTACGGCATTTCGATTTGTTACAATAGTATATGCAGGAGAAGAGGTTTTAGTACCTCCCCGGCTGCCTGCAAATCATCTCTACTGGATATTTTTACCATGACAGACGTACAAAAATGCACTTTTTATGTCGATAATGTTGGGTAATTATACCCAGACAAGGATAAAAAGCTGGCCGGGGCATTGAACAAGCTTTCCAGTATCTCTGCCAATGTCATTTAGTTAAGCGGATAGCCTAATTTGATGGCCAGGGTCTAACACAGATTTCAAAATTTATAAAACTTCAAAAAAGCGGTTGACAAATAGCCCAAAATGTGCGGCCGCTTTCGTTACTGATTGGTTTTTAGAGGTAACGAAAGCGGCCCTTGGTTTTGAAGTATATTTTGCATTTTCAGAGTGTTCTCGGAAAGTAGGCACATGAAATGAAAAATGGGGAAGCTGGCGAGTGAAGAAAATAAGAAAAGAATAACCAGGATGGAAGCATGCCTGACATTGTGGCGAAAGAATCTAATGAAGGGCATGGTTTGAAAACCTCCCCTGCGGCAGGTTTTAAAAAAGATTCTGTAAGTGCAAAACTATAGTTATGATTCCTGTTTTGTCCGCTTCTTCAGTCGTGCATCCAGATGAATGCAGATGCAGATAATCATGGTGAAGAAGGAATAACGCTTCCTGGTGTGGATGCCCATATCATGAAGATGGTAATCATTTAACACCCGGTTATTCACCCTTTCGCAGGAAGTGCGGTTATTGTAGATTTGCTTATATTCCTCCGTCCCCCGTGGGACAGGGGGATAGAGACGGATGTCCCAGTCCGGTTTTGTGTAGATACAGCGGCCATAGGAAAAGGGTACCCTTTTCCGTAAATCTGCCCGTCCGCGCTATGGCTTGCCGAACAGATTTTGCTTGTTGGGAAGTTTCAGAAATGCCAAATAAAATGATAAAATTTCCGTTATGGATAGGGATGTACAAGTTGCCATAATACATTTATCTCTAAACCTCATTGACAAGAGGAAATACTCTCTATATAATTAAACTGCAAGTTTAATTATTGCAAGGAGGAACACATGGGACGAAGAAAGAAAGAACCTAGAAGCGTACACCGGGAAAACATAGTGTCTGCGGCATCCGCTTTATTTATGGAAAGGGGGATTGCCGCGACTTCTATGGACGATATAGCGAAAGCTGCCGGATACAGTAAAGCAACATTATATGTATATTTTGAAAACAAGGAGGAGATTGTCGGCATTTTGGTATTAAACAGTATGAAGAAACTTGACGACTATATATCTTCTGCGCTGATACAGCATGAAACCACAAAAGCAAGATATGACTTTATCTGCCGCGGGCTGGTACAGTATCAGGAGGAATTTCCTTTTTATTTCAAAATGGTATTGGATAAAATCAACATTGATTTTGAGAGCAAAGACTATCTGCCGGAAGAAAAGGAAACTTATCAAATCGGGGAAGAAATAAATGAAAAGATAAAAAACTTTTTGTTATCCGGCATGGAAAAGGGGGATTTACGAAGTGATTTGGAAATTATGCCTGCTATATTGAATTTTTGGGGTATGCTTTCCGGAATCATTCAGCTTGCCGCTAACAAAGAAGAATATATTAAAAAATCAATGGGTTTATCAAAAATAAAATTTTTGGAATATGGTTTTTCTCTTGTTTACCATTCGATTGCGGCAAAGGGGTGATGATTATGAATGAAAAAAAAGTGCTTGCCATTTTAGGCAGCCCTCATACAAACGGAACGACAGCCGCCATGTTGAATTTGGCAGTTCATAAAGCTG